>DATCGK010000186.1:0-21868 GCA_036508975.1 Candidatus Limnocylindrales bacterium | reverse complement strand
ATCCCGTTCGTGATCGCGGATCCCACGGCGCAGATCAGCCTGGACCTGGTCCGGACCGCGAAAGAGCTCGTCGGGCGCCCGGCGCCCACGGCCGCGGCCGGACGGCGGTAGCCGGGGCGTGTCGGACCCCCGTCCCATCGGCGTCTTCGATTCGGGTGTCGGCGGCCTCACCGTCCTGCGTGAGATCTTGCGCCGATCGCCCTACGAATCGACCATCTACCTTGGCGACAACGCCCGGGCGCCGTACGGCGTGCGCACCGACGACGAGGTCCTCCGGTTCTCGGCCCAGGCGCTGGACGAGCTGGCTGCGCGAAACGTGAAGGCGCTGGTCGTCGCCTGCAACACGTCCACCGCGGTCGCGCTCCGTGCCCTCCGCGCCCGGTACGACCTGCCGGTCCTGGGCGTCGTCCGCCCCGGGGCCGCCGCCGCCGCGCTCGCCACGCGAAACCGGCGGGTCGGTGTCATCGCGACGCCGGCCACCGTTCGCTCGCACGCCTACTTCAACGCGATCAAGGACGAGAACCCGGCGGTCGAGGTCTACGAGCACGCGACGCCGCGCTTCGTGCCGATGGTCGAGGCCGGGATCCTGTCCGGGCCGGAGCTGGAGGCCGTGGTCGATGAGGAGCTGGCGCCGCTCCTTGGCGAGCGCGACGGGGCCGGCGAGTTCGTCTTCCCGCGGCCACCATCGGCCAAGATCGACACGCTGCTGCTCGGCTGCACCCACTACCCGCTGCTGCGGGCGATCCTGACGGCCAGGATGGGCGACCGCGTGGCCATCGTGGACTCCGCCACGGCCACGGCGGCCACGCTCGCGGAGCTGCTGTCGGTCAACGGGCTGGAGGCGCCGGGCACCACCCGCGGCACGGCGGCGGACCCGGGCAAGGCCGGTCACTCGCGCCCTGCCGAGGTGTACGAGGCGCCCGCGTCGCATGTCCAGCTGACCACCGGTGACGTGGCGCTGTTCCGGTCCATCGCGTCGCGGATGTTCGGTGAGTCCTTCCCCGACGTGGAGGCGGTTGCGCTGCGGGAGGACGGCTGATGCCGGCTAGCGGGCGTCCCGGCGCGGGTAACGGGCGTCCCGGCCCGCCTGGCGGGCGTCCCGGTGCAGGCGGCGGACGTCGGATCCCGGAGGAGCGGCTCTGGCAGGTCGGGTTCATCGTCGGCTCCGTCGTCGGTGCCGCCGTGACGGTCGCCGGCCGGAGGCTGGAGCATTCCGCGCGTGGAGCCGGCCTCGTCGACTGGCGCCGGGTGGAGGACCTCGCGATCGGGCGGCTGCGACGCGCCCCCGGTGCCTTGGACGAGACTGAGCTGCGCTCCACGGAGGCCAGCTACGCCACGGCGATGGCCCGCGTGGTGCCCGCCCTCGCCGCCCACCTGGACACGGAGCTGCCGGGCGTGGTGGACCGCGTGGCCGTCGTGGACCGTGCGGCCTGGGTTCGTGCCAACACCGAGGTCTTCGCGGGCCTCATCGGCCGCCTCGAAGGGAACCTTCTGGACCAGATGCTGCCGCCGGACGGCGGCATCGGCAAGGCGGCGATGACGCTCGCCAACCGCTGGGTGACCACCCGCCAGCTGGGGTTGCTGCTGGGGTTCATGGGCCAGCGCGTTCTCGGCCAGTACGACCTCGCGCTCCTCAGCGCGGAGACGACGCCCGGTCGCCTGCTGTTCGTCGAGGAGAACATCCGCCAGACGGCTCGGGCGATGGACGTCCCCCTGGAGCCGTTCCGGACCTGGATCGCCCTCCACGAGACCACGCACGCCTTCGAGTTCGAGGCGCATCCCTGGCTGCGCCCGTACCTCGCCGGGCGGCTGGAGCGGCAGTTGTCGCTGTTCTCGGACGACGCGTCCTCGCTGGGGCGGGACGCGGTCCGGGCGCTGGGGGCGGCGCTGCGTGGCGACGGACGCCGGGACGACGTGCACTGGCTGGAGCGGCTCATGACCGAGGAACAGCGCGCGCTGTTCCGGGAGACGCAGGCCGTGATGAGCCTGCTCGAAGGGTTTGGCGACCACGTGATGGACGCCGTGGGCAAGGACCTGGTCCCGGGCGCGGAGCGGATCTCGGCACGTTTCCACGGCCGCCGCGAACAGCGGACGCCGTTCGAGCGGGCGATGCTCCGGATCACGGGCATGGATCTCAAGATGGAGCAGTACCGCAAGGGCGAGGCGTTCGTGGCCGCGATCGAACGAGCGGCCGGAGCCACCGCGCTCCGCCGGCTCTGGGATGGGCCCGAGACGCTGCCGACACCGGCGGAGATCGATGCGCCGGACGCCTGGGTCCGGCGGATGGGGTTCGAACGGACCGAAGGAGGCACGGCGTGACCGACGGCACCTCGACGGGACCGGGACCCGGCTCGGGTCCCGGCGGCGTCCCCGTGGCGATCGCCCTCACGCCGATCCTCTCGGCCCGGTACCGGAACCGGGACCTGGATGCGATCCGGGCCGCGGCGCCCGGGGCGCGGATCGTGACGATCGGCTTCGACGGACACCCGGACGGACCGATTGACGACGTGGAGGCGATGCTCCGGGGTCGCCTGCCGGCGGAGACGTTCGACCGGATCCTGTACCGCGCGCCGTCCCTGCGCTGTGTCCACTCCGCCACTGCTGGGGTGGAACGCGTCCTGACGCCGGCCAGCCGCTCGCGCGGCCTGGTGATCACCAACGCGCGCGGCGTCTTCAGCCGGCCGATCGCCGAGTACGTGATGCTCATGATCCTCGCGGTCTCCCGGCGCCTGCCGCAGCTGATGGAGCTGCAGGCGGAGCGGACGTGGCAGCCGCTGGAGGCGCGCGAGCTGCGGGACGTGACCGTGGGCATCGTGGGCCTGGGATCCATCGGGCGCGGCGTCGGCGCGCTGGCCACGGCCTTCGGCTGCCGGGTCATCGCCACCCGGCGCCGCCCGGAGGCCGGTTCCCACGCGCCCGACGGCGCCGGCGACGAGCCGTACCTGGGTTCGGCCATGCTGGACCGCGTCCTGCCACCGGAGCGCCTGCCGGAGCTCCTGGCCGAATCGGACTTCGTGGTCCTGGCGGCGCCGCTGACTCCCGACACGCAGGGGCTCATCGCCGACGCGGCGATCGCCCTGATGAAGCCTGGCGCCTGGGTCATCAACGTCGCCCGCGGCGAGCTGATCGACGAGCGGGCGCTGGCCCGTGCGCTCCGCGACGGACGCATCGGCGGTGCCGTGCTGGACACGTTCCGGGAGGAGCCGCTGCCGCCGACGTCGACGCTCTACGACCTGCCCAACGTGATCCTTACGCCGCACACCTCCTGGTCGTCCACGCGGGTGCTCGACCGGTCCGTGGACCTGTTCTGCGAGAACCTGCGCCGCTATGCGGCGGGGCGCCCGCTGGTCAACGTGGTGGACCCGGACGCCGGGTACTGACCGCCCGCCGCGCCGATAGCCCCGACCGGGGCACAATCACCCCATGCAGATCGCCATCGTCGGTCTTGCCGGGTGCGGCAAGACCACCGTCTTCAACACGCTCACCCGCGGCCATGCCGAGACCGGCGGCTACGGCGGCCTCCAGCTCAACGTCGGGGTGGTGAAGGTTCCCGACCCACGGCTGGACAAGCTCGCTGCCGTCTTCAAGCCGAAGAAGATCGTCCACGCGGACGTCACCTACATCGACCTCCCTGCCCCGCCGCCTTCGACGGAGTTCCACGTGGGCACGGAGGAGCTGCCCGCCGAGCATCTCGCCCGGCTCCGCGACGCGGACGCCATCCTCCACGTTGTGCGCGCCTGGGACGACCCCGCCCATCCCCATCCCGCCGGCTCCGTGGATCCGGACCGCGACCTCGAGAGCCTGGATCTCGAGTTCATCCTCGCCGACCTCTCGATGGTCGACCGCCGACTCGAGCGCCTCAAGGGCTCCGGCCGCCACGGCACACCGGCCGAGCGCGAGGCGAACGAGCACGAGGCGGTCATCCTCTCCCGCCTGAAGCCCGCCCTGGAGGCCGGACGGCCGATCCGCGACGAGGTGCTCGACCCGGACGAGGAGAAGGCCCTCCGCGGCTACCGGTTCCTGACCCAGAAGCCGGTGCTCGTGCTGCTCAACGTGGGCGAGAACGACCTGGTGGCGGCCCCGGCGTTGATCGAGACGATCCGGAGCGGCTACGACCACCGCCACGCCATGGTGGACGCCCTCTCGGCGAAGATCGAGATGGAGCTGGGTGAGCTGGACGCCGACGAGGCCGCCGCGTTCATGGAGGAGCTGGGCCTGCACGAGTCCGCCCTGGACCGCGTCATCGCGCTGTCCTACCGGCTGGTCGGCCTGATCTCGTTCCTGACCGCCGGGCCGGACGAGGTCCGGGCGTGGCCCATCCCGGACGGCTCGAACGCGGTGGATGCCGCCGGCGCCATCCACACCGATCTCGCCCGCGGCTTCATCCGGGCCGAGACCATCGCCTACGAGGACCTCCTCGCGATGGGGTCCATCGCCGAGGCGAAGAAGCACGGCAAGGTCCGGTCCGAGGGGAAGACCTATCGCGTGCGCGATGGGGACGTGGTCGAGATCCTGTTCAGCCGGTGACGGCCCACGAGGCCGGCTCCGAGCCGCCGGTCCCTCGGGTGCCGCCCGCCGGATCCGGGAGCTGACCGGGCGCAGGGTCAGTTCAGGCGCGGGTCGCCGGCCTTGAGGTCCGCCAGGATCGAGAGGTAGTCCACGCTGTCCTCGGGCTCGTCGAGGTCCGCGAGGAAGTTCTCGTCGTCGTCCTTGGACACGTTCACGGCGGCCGTCAGGCGGTCGTCGCTGACGGTGATGAACTCGTAGTCTCGCTCCAGCTCCGCGGCGATGGCCTCGACCAGGGTGCTGCTGTCGTGCGAATCCTGGATCCGCCGGCGGATCGACTGGACCACCTCGAAGAACTCCTCGGGGTCCATCTCCTCTTCGCGGGCGAGGAGAAGGTCCGCGAAGACGTCGTTGTCGCCCTCGTGAAGCTCGTAGAAGTGCATCATGTAACCTCGGTCCGGGGAGCGGCCGGCGGCGCATGCGCGTGCGCTGAACGGCCAGTATAGGCGGGGTCAGCCCGGGCCCTCTGGAGGACCGATGGACGAAGCACCCGCGGTCGTGGTGGTGGGCGCCGCGTGCCGGGACCTGGTGGACGACGACGAGCGCGGCTGGCGCCTCGGCGGTGGCGCATCGTACTCGGCGCTCGCGCTGGCCAGGCTGGGGCTCAGGGTCGGTGCGCTCGTGGTGGCCGACGAGCTGGCGACGACCTCCCGGGAGCTGAACACCATCCGCGACGCCGGCGTGGACGTGCGGGTGATCCCCGGCAGCCACGGCCCGGTCTTCATCAACGTGGAGACGCCCACCGGCCGCATCCAGCAGACGCCCCAGGTCTCGGACGCCGTCGACCCGCGGGCGCTCCCACCGGGGTGGCGCGACGCCAGGGCCTGGATCTTCGCGCCGGTGGCCGCGGAGGTCGGCGACGAGTGGGCGGACATGCCGCCCCCGGATGCCCTCGTCGGCCTTGGCTGGCAGGGCCTGCTTCGCGTCCTCCGCGACGGTGCCCCGGTCCATCACCTGCCGCCCGGGCCATCGCCGGTGGTTCGCCGCGCGAACCTGATCGGGGTCGGCACCGATGACGTGGATAGATCGACCACCCCGGCGCACCTCGCCGGGTTCATGCATCCCGGGGCCACCCTGCTGTTCACCGATGGCGTCCATGGCGGCACGGCCTACAGGGTGGGGGAGCGTCCGGACGACCTGGAGGCACGGCGCTGGCACAGCATCTCGATCGAGACGTACGTGGACCCCGTGGGTGCAGGCGACACGTTCCTCGCCGCCGTCTTCGCGGCCTGGGTCGATCGGGCCATCACGACCGGCTGGGATGGCCCGGACCCGGACCTGCGTCTCGGCGCCGCGTGCGGATCCCTGATCCTGGAGGGCCTCGGCGTGTTCGGTGTCCCGTACCTGGTGGATGCCGTCCGCCGCATGCACGGCAAGGACAACCCGGACTGACCCGGCCCCGCTCAGGCCTCCGCCCGGGGGACGCCGCGCCGGATCCGCGCCGCCAGGCGCCCCTCCCGCCGCTGCAGGTCCGCCTCGACCCGTGGGTACGGGCGGCCAAGGGCACGCGATCGCTCGAGCAGGCGCCAGGCGGCGCGCGTCGCCGCGAGCGCGCCCAACGGGTCCCCGAGCCGGTGCTCGCGCAGCTTCGCCACCTCGATCCAGGCGATCGCACCGAGGCCGCCACCGGCCGCGGCCGCCGTCTGCCACGCCTCGGCCGCCTCCGCCCAGCGCCCCAGCCGACGCAGCACGCGGGCTCGCTCGGCTGCCAGGCGCTCGTCCGTCCAGCTGGCCGCCACCACCCAGGCCGCCGGCCCGGCGCCCGGACCCAGCGATCCGCCGCGGCCGTTGGCGAGATCCCCGCGCCAGCCAGCCCCCGGGGATTGCCCCCCGAAGTGCGGCTTCGTCCGGGGCGCCCACCATGCATCGCGGATCGCCTCCACGGCCTCCCGGACCAGGGCGGGCCCGACCGGGGTCCGCCCGAACGGGTCACGCACGGGCGCGGCCTCCGCGAGCGCGTCGTCCAGGCACTCCAGCGCCTCGTCGTGACGGCGCTCCCGGCCGTACGCCCGTGCCAGCCCGGCGAGATCGCCCCGTGGCACGTCGTGGCGTGAGGCTCGCTCCGCGTACCGCCGTTCCACGTGGGCCAGCAGCAGGCCGAGCGAGCGCACGTCCTTCTCGTTGTGGATCACCACCCCCGCCAGCGCGTCCACGGGGCCGCCCCGCAGGACGTCCAGGTAGATCCCGGGGATCTCCCAGCCCTCCACGTCCCCGACCCGCGACACGCCCAGCAGCCGGCTCTCGACGGTCCGCAGTCGGGCGTCCTCCATGCGGTGCCGGAAGACACGGCGGACGAACGGCAGCAGGTCCAGGTGCCCCGCGTGGACCGGCGCGGCGCGTCCGGCCAGCCGGAACCGCGCCTCGATGAGCGGCCAGTCGAACCCGCGCCCGTTGTAGGTCACGAGCCAGGAATCCGGGGTGACCCACTGCTCGAGCTCGGCGAGCAGGGCAGGCTCGTCCGCGTGGTCCGGCAGGAGGAGCTGCGTCTGGCGGAACTCCGTGCCGTCCCAGCGGGCGAGCCCGACCAGGAACGCCAGGGTGCCGGCGGCCGTGGCGAGCCCGGTGGTCTCCGTGTCCAGGCAGACGAGTGGCGCGCCGGCCGGCGGATGGCCGGGAAGCCGGGCCAGCCGCTCCCTGTCCAGCGGGATCTCCACCGGCGCGACGACTCGCCGCACCAGCCAGCCGCCAGGTGTCTCCGCAGCATCCGCGCCCAGGGCCGACGCCAGCCGGGCGGCCAGGGCTCCGTTGCGCCGTCCTCCGAACGGCGCCCTCGCCGGCGGCTGGTCTGGTCCAGCCGGCATCCCGCCGGGACGAGCCATGCTCGTCCGCAGGTTCGCGAGCCTGCGCTCCCGCGTGACGGGGGACAGCGGCTCCGCGGTCACGCGACGGCCGCCCGGTTCCGCGCACCCGCGCCCAGGGCCGCGAGGAGCCGCAGCGCGAGCGCCTTCCCGTCCACTTCGGGCTCGAGCCTCGGGCCCGTGCAGGCGGGGCAGCCGGCATCGCATGGACAGTCGCGGACCAGGTCCGCCGCCCCCGCGACGAGCTCGTCGTGCCGGGCGAACAGCCGCTCGGACAGACCCACCCCGCCCGGCATCGCCTCGTAGAGGTAGATCGTGGGCGCCTCGTGGTGGGGCGAGCGGACCTGGGACACCAGCCCCAGGTCCCGCGGGTCCACCATCAGGAGCACGGCGGACACGGCCTGGATCGCCCGGCCGGCGCCGATCAGCGCCACGTCCAGCTCGTCCCGTCGCCAGCCCGCGCCGGCACCCTCCGCGGTCAGCCAGTAGGCGGTCGTCTGGAGCTCGATCTCCGGCAGATCGACTGGTCCCCAGCCCACGTTCTCGTCCGTGCCGAACTTGAGCTTCTTGTAGAGCGTCACGAGGCTCGCGACCATGACCTCACCGTGGACGCGGGTGCCGCCGGTGGCGGGTGCCGTGGCGAACACATCGAGCGGCTTGAGGGTCACCGCCCGGTTCGCGTAGGTGTAGTGGTCCGCGTCGATCCGGTGGACGTACGCCTTGCGCTCGCCCCATTCGAGCCGGTCCACGTGGTACTGCGTGGACTCGTGCATGTAGATGGCGTGCTCGTGGACCAGGACCTGGGCGCTGAACAGGTCCACCTCGCCGAGCACCCGGGGCCGGTCCGGCGAGGTGTCGATGATCACGACGTTCTCGGGCGCAGCCGCGCGCAATGACACCTCCGACGCGGGGAAGTTCTCCGAGCTCCAGTACCAGCGTCCGTCGTCCGCCTGGCGGACCTGCCCTCCCTCGCCGAGGAACGCGAGCAGGTCATCCGCGGGGCCCGGCCCGAACCACTCGCCGGGCTCGAACGGCAGCTCGAACGTCGCGGCGCGGATGTGGGCCAGCAGCACGTGGAGGTTGTCCGGGTCCAGGCGCGCCTCTTCCGGCTGGCCGCCGAGGACGAACTCCGGGTGGTGGATCACGTACTGGTCCACCGGTGCCGGGGAGGCCACGAGCACGGCGACGCTGACGTCACCCCGCCGGCCTGCCCGGCCCATCTGCTGCCAGGTCCCGGCGATCGAGCCCGGGTAGCCGGCCAGGACGGCCACGTCCAGCCGCCCGATATCCACCCCCAGCTCCAGTGCGTTGGTGCTCACGACGCCCAGCACCTCGCCATCCCGGAGGCCGCGTTCGATCGCACGTCGCTCCGTGGGCAGGTAGCCGCCCCGGTAGCCGCGCACGCGGCTCCGCGGGCCCAGGTCCTCACGCAGGCGCTCCCTCAGGTTGCTGAGCATGATCTCGACCGCGACCCGGGACTTCCCGAACACCACGGTCTGGCGCCCCGCGCGCAGGAACGGTAGTGCCCAGCGCTCGGCCAGCGTCAGCGCGGAGCCGCGTGCCCCGGTGGAGCCGTCGATCACCGGCGGATCCACCAGGAGCAGGTGCTTCTCGCCCGACGGGGCCCCGTTGCGGTCCACGAGCCGGGCCGGCCGCCCGGTGAGTGTCTCGGCAAGCTCCGCGGGGTTCCCGATGGTGGCCGAGCAGCACACGATCACGGGGTGGCTGCCGTAGTGGGCACACAGCCGAAGGAGCCGCCGGAGGACGTTGGCGACGTGGCTCCCGAACACCCCCCGGTAGGTGTGCAGCTCGTCGATGACGATGACCTTGAGCTGCTCGAACAGCTGGAACCACTTGGTGTGGTGGGGGAGGATCGCCGAGTGGAGCATGTCCGGGTTGGTGACCACGACCTGCCCGGCCTTGCGGATGGCCGACCGGATCGGGGCGGGCGTGTCCCCGTCGTAACAGGCGGACGAGACCTCCAGCCCGGCGTCCCGGACCAGCCCGGTGAACTCCGCGACCTGGTCCTGGCCCAGGGCCTTGGTGGGGAACAGGAACAGCGCCCGGGCCGACGGATCCTCGGCCAGCGCCTGGAGCACCGGCACCGTGTAGCAGAGCGACTTCCCGGATGCCGTCGGCGTCACCACGACGATGTCCTGGCCGGCGTGGACGCCCTCGATGGCCTCCGCCTGGTGCGTGTACGGGCGGTCGATGCCGCGCTTCGCGAGACCGGCCCGGATCCGCGGGTCCAGCCAGGCGGGCCACTCGGCAAGGATCGCCTCCCGGGCGGGCCGGATCTCGTGGTGGACGACGCTCCGGGCGAGGGACGGCTCCTCGAGCAGCCGCTCCAGGACGGCGAGCGTGGGGGTGGGGGCGTAGGTGCGCATGCGGGGCTCCAAGGATCAAACAGAACGGATGAGCGATATCTCGCGAAGCATACGCCAGGCTGATGGGAACCCGTGCCACCTTGCGTGTCACGACGCGTGCGCGAACCGGCCGGATCGGTGTGCGGATTCGTGCCCGGTTTGGGTTGACAGCCGAATCGAGCGCAGCTACCCTCGGGGCAATGCCGAGATCCAGCAGCCGCCCCGCAGCCGAAACCCAGCTCGACACGCCCGACCGACGCGTGCCGGAGCCCGGGGTCGCCACGCCCACGCCGGCGGCAGCTGCCGCCCTGGGAAGCCTGTCGGATCTGCCGGTCGCGGGCCTCACCCGCCGGCGGATCGCCCTCCTCATCGGCTCGCTCGTGGCGGCCTGGGTCATCGTCCTCTTCGCCCGCCAGGTGGGCGACGCCAGCGAGGCGACGGCCCGCGCCGACGGCATGCGGGCCGCCAACGTCTCGCTCCAGGGCGAGGTCAACGCGCTCCAGGGTGAGCTGGAGCTCATCGGGCGCCAGGCGTACATCGAGCAGCAGGCGCGCGAGTACCGCCTGGGCACTCCGCGCGAGATCCCGTTCGTGCTGGCGGACGATGCCCCTCCGCTCGCCGCCACGGCCCCCGGCACCGCCGTGGTCCGCCTCGGTGCGGTGGGTCAGCGCCCCAGCCCGCTCGAGTCGTGGCTGCGGCTCCTGTTCGGGCCGGGCGGCGATCCCGCCGGCGTCCCCGGGTCCACCCCAGGGAGCTGATCCGCTCGATCGGCCGGTCGTGACGATCGGCCTTTGGTCCACAGGCTGGGCAGGGTGAACCTCAGCGCCCGCCAGATCAACGTGGCCCTCTCGGACGCGGTCACCAAGCAGGGCATCAAGGTTGCCGTGCAGGGTGTCGCGACCGTGAAGATCGGCAGCGACGACGAATCCATCCGGAACGCCGCCGAGCGGTTCCTGGGCGAGGAGAGCCTCCTCGACTCGATCGTCAAGAACGTCCTCGAGGGCTCGCTCCGGTCGATCGTCGGCACGCTGACGGTCGAGGAGCTCAACTACGACCGCCAGAAGTTCCAGCAGGAGGTCCAGGGCGCCGCCAAGTCGGACCTCGCCACGTCGGGCCTGTCGATCGACAACTTCACGATCCAGGCGATCCGCGACGAGGTCGGCTACATGGACCTCATCGGCCAGCAGGAGACGGCCCGCCGCGAACGGGACGCCCGGATGGCCAAGGCCACGGCCGACCAGGAGGCGGCGGTCCGGGAGGCGGAGGCACAGCAGATCAAGCTGAACGCCCAGCGGGACGTCTCGCTCCGCCAGGCGGAGGTGATCGCGGTGACCGCGGCGGCCGAGGCGAAGGCGTCGCAGGCCGGGCCGCTCGCACAGGCCGAGGCCCAGCAGGAGGTCGTGCGGCGCCAGACGGAGCTGGCCCAGCTGGAGGCCGATCGCAAGCAGAAGGAGCTCATCGCGAGCACCATCCGTCCCGCGGAGGCCGAAGCCGAGGCCCAGATCCGGCGCGCCGAGGGCGACAAGGGGGCGCGCATCGCCGCCGCCCAGGCCGACGCCGAGAGGGTCAAGCTCGCCGGCCAGGCCGAGGCCGCGGTCCAGGTCGTCAAGGGCGAGGCCCTGGCGCGCGTCACCCTCGTCAACGCCGACGCCATCGCCAAGCAGACGACCCTGGAGGGCAGCGCCGAGGCCGGGATCACGTTCACCAAGGGCGAGGCCGAGGCGAAGGCCCTCGCGCTTCGCGCCGAGGCCTACCGGCAGTTCAACGATGCCGCGATCATCTCCACGGTGCTCTCGATGCTGCCCGAGATCGTCCGTGCGGCCGCGGAGCCGCTGGCGGCCATCGACAACCTCACGGTCCTCTCGTCCGAGGGGGCGTCGGAGGTCGTGAAGACGACGACGCGCACGCTCGCCGAGGCGTCCGCCACGGTGAAGGGCCTCACCGGCATCGACATTCCCGCGCTGCTCAACGCGGCGCTCGGCCAGGACGAGGCGAGCCCGGCCGTGAGGACCGCGGCAGCTGGAGCTGCCAGGCGCCGCCGACGGGAGAACGAACCGGGTGGTGAGCCGGACACCGGTGGCGGCCCGGGTGGCGGCTCGCAGCCCGAAAGCTCGGGGGGCGGTTCGGGTCCCGCGCCGGCGGGTGGTGCCTCGTCGTCGAGCGCATCGACCGCGGACCCGTCGGGTTCGTCCACGGCCACTGCTCCGGCCGCGACCCCGGCGGCCCCCCGGACCGTTACGGCGCCGGCCCCGAAGGCACCCCCTTCACCGCCGCCCGCCGAGACCCCGGAGGAGCGGTTTGCCAAGGCGGCCGCGACGATGCATGCCGCCACGACCCGCGCGACGGCCCCGACCGCCGGCGCCCTGGGTGGCCTGACCTCGCAGCTGCCGCCGATGCCCACGGTCTCGGACCTGCCACGGGGCGACAGGCGTCGCGTTGCGGACGCCGCGGTGTCCGCGGCCGGCCTCAGCGAGTCGTCCACCCTCGGCGAGTCGGCCGTCCGTCTGGCCGAGGAGCTCAAGCGCATCCCCGGGATCGAGAAGTTCGGTGGCACCAAGCTGCGGGATCTCGAGCGGAGCGGGCCGCGAACCCTGCGCTCGCTGTGGTCCGTCGCTCGCGACGACCTCCAGGCGCGCTACGGGGACGTGACGATCGGGGTGCTGCTGGACGCCTACGAGCACGGCGGGGACGCCGGGATCCCGGGTCGCCAGGCCTGAGTCCGGCGGAGCCGTGACGGGACGGACCCACAACGGAAGGGCGCGGCCTCGGCGGCCGCGCCCTTCGCCTGTCCGGTGCCCGGTGATCCTCAGCGGAGGAGCTTCCGGGCGACCTCCTGGGCGGCGGCACAGGCGTCCGACCCCCCGGTCGGATCGGCGGTGACCAGGCTGACGTACACCAATCGGCTACCGGAGCGCGCCAGGACACCCGCGGAGTCAATCGCGGACGGGTCGGTGCAGAACGCCTCATCGCCAAGGCCCGATACGTCGCTGCCGAGGTAGCCGCCGCGGTTCGCCGTCTCCTTCTCCTGCCGGAACGCTCCGGAGGCGTCACCGCCATTGGAGACGGCCAGGCGCCCGGTGGCCGCGGCGGCGGTCGCGCTCGAGGTGACACCGGATCCGACCGCGATCCAGCAGTCCTCGGCGTCCTTGAGGACGCGCTTGTCGAGGATGTTCCCCATCGTCGCGTCCCAGATGCCGGCAAGGGGCAGAGCCTGGGCGTTCGTGCCGAGCGCATCACTGAGGTCCTGATCGGAGATCAGGGTGCACGACTTGAGGCTGCCGTCCGGGTTGACCATGCCCTCGGTGAGCTTGCCGGCGGCGAAGACGAGCCCGATGATCGCGATGACGACGAGGACGAAGCCGATCGCGCCGACGATCAGGCAGCCCTTGAGACAGCCGTTCCCGCCCGACTTGACGGGGGCGGGCGCCCAGCCGACGGGCGGGCCGCCGGGAGCGCCCGGTCCACCGGGTGCCCAGCCGCCCTGCGGCGGTGGTGCTCCCCAGCCGCCGGGCGGCTGCTGCTGTGGCGCGGGCTGCTGGGGCGGCTGCTGCTGCGGCGCGCCACCCCAACCCGGCTGCTGCTGGGCCGGAGGTGCGCCCCAGCCACCGGGTGCGGGTGGCTGCTGCTGCTGGGCGGGCGCCGGTGCACCCCAGGTCCCCGGTGCCGCCGGCTGCTGCTGCGGGGCTGGCGCCTGCTGCGGGCCAGGCTGCGGTGGTGCGCCCCATGTCCCAGGCGTCGCGGGCGCCGGAGGCGTGGGCTCCGGCGTGGACGCCCACGGGGCTGTCGGTGCGTCTGCCGGGGCGTCCGCCTCGGCGGGCCACGGCGTCGCTGCGGGTTCGGGCGGCGCGGGCCAGGGGGCCGTGGGTGCATCCGGTTGCGGCTCGGGACCGGGTTGCCCCCAGCCTGGCACGGCGTCGCGGCTCGGCGTCTCGTTCGACATCGATCGTTCCCCTTGCGGTCGCTGCTGGTTGCGTGCATTGTCCGGCTTCGCGGACCGTCGCTCAACGCCAAACCGCACGCGAGCCGGGACGGCCACGATCCGTCGGTGGACGGCCGACGCCGGTCGGTCGCGGCCCCTGAACGGGGATGGGATCTGGTCTACAATTCGCGCCCGAGGCTGGGTAGCTCAGCGGCAGAGCAGGCGACTCATAACCGCCCGGTCGGCAGTTCGATTCTGCCCCCAGCCACCACCTTCCCGTACCCCGGTCCCGGCTCCTGATGCCCCGGCATCTGTTTCGCCCCCGGTCCGGCGCGCCGGTCGACGTGCGAGGCGAGGTGCGGGGTTTCCGTCAGCCACCAGTGACGCTGTTGCTGGGCGAGGTTCTGCCGGGTTCCGTCAGTTCGGTCAAGCACATTCATGCTCGGGTTGCGGCTGGGAGGCCGCTCCGGCGGCACGATCACCTGCCCAGTACCAACTGCGCTGGTACCTGACGCCACCATGAGCCCCGGGATGGGATAGCACCAGCCCGGCTGGTATGGGGCGGCGGCGACACCGGGATCGTGGATGGAGGGACCGCACCGAGCGTGGCGGAAACCGGGACCCTGGCCGGAACCGGGAGAATGGCGAGACCGGAACCTCCGCGCCGGGGACCGACCATCCACGCGGCCGCCAGGGCCGTACTGCAGGTATCGTCGTGATCCAGACCGGCTTGAGCGGTCCTCGGGGACCCCGGCGGTATACTCGGGCAATTGCCGGTCACCGCCGGCCCGTCCCACTCGGAGGCGCTCCGTTTGAACGCTAGGTTCATGCGCAACGGGATCGTGATGCTCGTCCTCGTGGCGGGCACGGTTGCGCTGCTCTACACATGGGTGAGCTCGTCCTCGCCAGCGGCCACAACCGGCTACTCGCAGTTCTATGCCGACGTGAAGGCCGGCAACGTCACCAAGGCGGAGCAGGACGGCGAGAGCCTGACCGTGACCACTTCCGGCGGGACGTATACGGTCATCGTGCCGAACAACATCACCGGAGACGTCTTCGCCGACATGCAGAAGGCCGCCGCCGAAGGCGGCAAGCCCCTTCCTGCGGGCATCTACACGAGGAAACCCACGGCCGATACGTCCTGGATTGGCCTGCTGCTCACGGGCCTGCTCCCGCTGCTGGTGATCGGCGGCTTCATCTTCTACATGATGCGGTCGGCCCAGGGCACGAACAATCAGGCGATGTCCTTCGGCAAGAGCCGCGCCCGGATGTTCCTCGGCAACAAGACCGTGGTCACGTTCGCCGACGTGGCGGGCGTGGACGAGGCCAAGATGGAGCTCCAGGAGGTCGTGGAGTTCCTCAAGTACCCCGAGAAGTTCAACTCGCTCGGGGCGCGCATCCCGCGCGGCGTGCTGCTCGTGGGACCCCCGGGAACCGGCAAGACGCTGATGGCCCGCGCCGTGGCCGGCGAGGCCGCGGTGCCCTTCTTCAGCATCTCCGGCTCGGAGTTCGTCGAGATGTTCGTGGGCGTCGGCGCCAGCCGTGTCCGTGATCTGTTCGACCAGGCCAAGCGCAACAGCCCCTGCATCGTGTTCGTGGACGAGATCGACGCGGTTGGCCGCCAGCGCGGCGCCGGCCTGGGCGGCTCCCACGACGAGCGCGAGCAGACCCTGAACCAGATCCTGGTCGAGATGGACGGCTTCGACACGAACACGAACGTGATCGTGGTCGCCGCCACCAACCGCCCCGACGTGCTCGACCCGGCCCTCCTGCGGCCCGGCCGCTTCGACCGCCAGGTCATCCTCGACCGCCCGGACATGCGGGGACGCACCGCGATCCTCAAGGTCCACGCCAAGGGCAAGCCCCTCGACAAGACGATCGTCGTCGAGGAGATCGCTCGCATGTCACCCGGGTTCTCCGGCGCGGACCTCGCCAACCTCGTCAACGAGGCGGCGATCCTGGCCGCTCGCCGGAACAAGAAGACCATCGGCATGAACGAGTTCTCCGAGGCCCTCGAGCGCATCGTCGCCGGGCCCGAGCGCAAGAGCCGGGTCATCTCGGACGAGGAGAAGCGGATCATCGCGTTCCACGAGGGCGGTCACGCCGTCGTGCAGCGGATCCTGCCCAAGTGCGACCCGGTCGCCAAGGTCACGGTCATCAGCCGCGGCATGGCGCTTGGCTACACGATGGCGCTGCCGACCGAGGACCGGTACCTGCAGAGCAAGACCGAGTTCGAGGACAAGATCGCGGGCCTGCTGGCCGGCAATGTCGCGGAGCGCCTCGTGTTCGGCGACACCACCACGGGCGCCAGCAACGACATCGAGAAGGCCACCGACCTGGCCCGGCGCATGGTCACCGAGTTCGGCATGAGCGACAAGCTCGGGCCGCTCTCGTTCGGCAAGCGCGACGAGATGGTGTTCCTCGGCCGGTCGATGGGCGAGTCGCGCGACTATTCGGACGACATCGCCAAGCTGATCGACGAAGAGGTCCGCGTGATCATCGACCGCGCCTACGACCGGGCAACGGAGGTCCTCACGACCCACCGCGACCGGCTGGACCGCCTGGCCGAGAAGCTGATCGTGGAGGAGACCGTCGACGCGGTCGAGTTCGACAAGCTGTTCGACGACCTTCCCCCGAAGCCGACGCGCCAGGCGGGAATCCCCCGCGTGATCGCGCCCGGGACGGACGGCGGGACCTCGGCGGGGCCCACCGCGCCGTCGCCCAACCCCGCGCCCCTGCCGGCCTGACCGGCCCGGCACGTTGCCGGAACGCACGACACCCGATCGAAGGGCGGACCACCGGTCCGCCCTTCCTGCTGCCCGCCCTTCCTGCTGTCCGCTACGATCGTGCGGCCTGCCCGAAGACACGGAGACCCGATGACCGAGATCAGCCCCGCTCCCGACCCGACCCCGATCAACCCCGCCGTCGAGGCGGCGCTCGTGGCTTCGAGGGAGGCGCGGGCGGCCTCCCTGCTCGACTTCGCGCGCATCCCCAGCATCTCGGCGCTGCCGGAACACGCGGCCGACATGGTGACGGCGGCCGAGTGGGTCGCGGACCGGCTGCGCCGGGTCGGTGCGACCGACGTGGAGGTGGCGTCCACGGCGCTGCACCCGATCGTCTACGGCCGTATCCACGAGGCACCCGGCGCGCCCGTCGTGCTGGTCTACTGCCACTACGACGTCCAGCCGGTGGACCCGGTGGAGCTGTGGGAGACGGCGCCGTTCGAGCCGTTCCTGCGGGACGGCCGGTTCGTCGGGCGGGGTGTGGCCGACGACAAGGGCCAGCTGGTCATGCATCTCTCCGCCCTCGAGGCGCTCCGCGCAGTGGGCCTGGCGCCGGCGGTCAACCTCACCTTCGTGTTCGAGGGTGAGGAGGAGTACGGCTCGGACAGCCTGTTCGGGTGGATCGAGGCGAACCGGGAGCGCCTGGCCTCGGACGTGGCCGTGATCAGCGACTCGGGCTACTTCGAGGGCAACATCCCGGCCATCACGGTGGGCCTGCGCGGGATCATGTACGCACAGATCGACGTCGAGCTGTCGCCGGTGGACCTGCACTCAGGTTCGTACGGCGGGACCGTGGACAACCCGGCGATTGCGCTCGCGCGGATCATCGCGGCGCTCAAGGGCCCCGACGGCCGGGTCCGCATCCCGGGCTTCTACGACGACGTCGTCATCCTGACGCCGGCGGAACGTGAGGCGATGGCCGCCCTGCCGTTCGACGAGGAGACGTACCGGACCGGGATCCCGGTGCCGGCCCTCGTGGGCGAGACGGGTTGGACGACGCTGGAGCGCAAGGGCGCGCGCCCGACGTTCGACGTCAACGGGATGTGGAGCGGGTTCCAGGGCGAAGGTGCCAAGACCATCATCCCGGCGCACGCCCACGCGAAGGTCTCCACGCGTCTCGTGGCGAACCAGGACGCCCGCAAGGTGTTCGCTGCCCTCCGGGCCTACGTCGCCGAGGTTGCCTCACCCGGCGTCACGGTGACCACGACGTTCATCCACGGCGGCGAGCCCAGCCTCACGCCCACGGACCACCCAGCGACGCAGGCCGCCGCCCGTGCCCTGCGGGCCGTCCATGGCGTGGACCCGGTGTACATCCGTGAGGGCGGGTCCATCCCGGTCACCGCCGCCTTCGACCACGTGCTCGGGCTGCCGGTCGTGCTGCTCGGGTTCACCCAGCCCGGCGACAACGCCCACGCGCCCAACGAGTGGCTGGACCTGGACAACTTCGAGTTGGGAACGCGCGTCATCGTTCGTCTCTGGGACGAGCTGGCGGACCTGCCCCGGTAGCCGCCGGCCCGGGCGCCCTCGCACCGCCTGCCGGGACGCTCCGAGCGGTACCTTCGGCCGTGTCCCGGGAGGCCGGGCGGGTCGTCCCGCCGGTTGGGGCCGGTGCTAGGATGCGGATCAGGGCTATCGCTGTCGGGAGGACGTTCACGCGTGACGACGGAATCGGAGGCGACGCCGAAGTCGGCCTGGCGCCTGGACGGACCGAACGGGAGCCTCGCGCCCCGATCGGCTCTCGAGGTCCTGGTTGACCTGAACGACAAGGTGACCAGCGGGCAGGTTGGGGAGTACCAGCCGATGCCGCTCGGGTTCACCCCGCTCGACAAGACGATCGGCGGTGGCCTGCGCGCCGGGGAGCTGCTGCTCATCGGCGGGGCCCAGGGCACCGGCAAGACCACCATGGCGCTCCAGATGGCGCGCAACGTCGCGTCCGGCGGCCAGGCCAACGTGCTCTACATCTGCTTCGAGCATGACGAGCTGTACCTGCTCAACCGCCTCATCGCGGCCGAGTCCGCGCTCGCCCACCTGCCGCACAAGACCGGCGCCATCAAGATCCAGGACGTTCGCAAGGAGATCCTCGGGACGTGGATGGCCGAGGGTGGCGGTGCTGCCCAGCTGGCCTCCAACCCGCGGCTGCGCCCGTCGCTGGACCGCATCGCCCGCTACGGTCAGAACCTGTTCCTCCTCCGCGGCACGCAGACGGCCAGCACCATCGACGGCATCCGGGCCCTGGTCCGCCAGCACCGCGAGCTGTCCGGGGACCGCCGCCTGCTGGTGATCGTGGACTACCTGCAGAAGGTGCCGCAGATCCCCGAGCCCGCGAACGAGACCGAGAAGGTCACGTTCGTGGTCAACGGCCTCAAGGACATCGCCCTGTCCGAGGACGTCCCGATGATCGCCATCGTCGCGGCCGACAAGGAGGGCCTCAAGGCGTCGCGCCTGCGCAACTACCACCTGCGCGGCTCGTCGGCGATCAACTACGAGGCCGACATCATCCTGATCCTCAACGAGAAGTACCAGATCGTCGCCAAGGTCAACATCGAGTTCAACCCGTACCAGGCGCAGCGGTTCCGGGACTGGGTGATCGCGTCGGTGGAGAAGAACCGCGGCGGCCAGGACTCGGTGGACCTGGAGTACGAGAAGCACTTCGAGTTCTCCTGCTTCGACCCGAATGGGCGAACCGTGCAGGAGAAGCTGATCGAGGAGCGCCTCTACAACGAATAGCGACGCACCGTTGATCCGGCGCGCTGCGGCGTTGGCGGCTGTGGTCCCCGCTCACGCGCCCGCGAGTGCGCTCCCCCTGCCGCGCGGTAGAGTTGCGGCATGAGCAGCGAGTACGCGGACGCCTTCCCCGGCGTGGTCGAGATCGTCGTCGAGATCCCGCGGGGGATCCGCAACAAGTATGAGTACGACGAGGAGGCCGGCGTCTTCCGGCTGGACCGCGTCCTCTCCTCTGCGGTCTTCTACAACTTCGACTACGGCTTCATCGAGGGCACCCGCGCCGACGACGGCGACCACACCGACGCCCTGCTGATCATCGACGAGCCCACGTTCACCGGGTGTCACGTCTGGGCACGACCGGTCGGCGGTCTCGAGATGCGCGACGAGAAGGGTTTCGACTTCAAGACCCTGTGCGTGGCCATCGGCGATCCGAATCAGCAGCACATCGAGCGGCTGGAGCAGATGCGCCCGCACCGGCTGGTGGAGATCGAGCACTTCTTCGAGACGTACAAGCTGCTGGAGAACAAGGCCGTGGACGTGGTCGGCTGGCGGGACCGCGACCGGGCGCTGGAGGTGCTGGCCGCGGACCGCGCCCGCTTCCAGACCGAGCAAGGTGGCTGAGGAACTCGACCGGCTGTTCGTCGGTGTCCCGGTTCCCCCGGCGGCGCTGGCAGCCTGTGCCGCCCTCCTGGACGAGGTGCGCGCGCGGCACGGTGGCCGCGGGGTGCGCTGGGTGAGCACGCAGAACCTGCACCTGACGCTGCGGTTCCTGGGTCTGCTGCCGCCGTCCAGGATCGGCGCTCTCGGGGAGGCCGTGGACGCGGCGGCGGCCGGCAGGGCGCCGTTCGAGGTGGCCCTGGCCGGCGCGGGAGCATTCCCCGGCGACCGGCGCCCGCGGGCGATCTGGCTTGGCATCGAGCGCGGGGCGGAGGAGCTCGGCCTGATCTCGCGAGCCCTGGATGTCGCCCTCGTGTACATCGGCATGGCCCCCGACGACCGGCCGTTCCGCCCGCACCTCACGGTGGCTCGAACGGATGCCGCGGGGAGCTCGGGCTCCACGGCCGTTGCGGCGGCCCTCCGGGAAGCGGCCGCGGCTTGGCGCGTGGACTTCACCGCGGACCGGGTCGTGCTCTACCGCAGCCACCTCGGAGGCGGCTCGCCACGCTACGAGCAGGTCCACGAGGTGGTCCTCGGGGCCTGACCGGCCGCAGCCGGTTGCCCGAACCGCACGGAGGCGGTAGGCTCCGCTGGCCCCAACGCCCGCAAGGAGGTCGCTCGACGATGGCCAACGCCCAACCCCGCCGGACCAAGTTCCTCCTCGACGAGGACCGCATCCCGCGGGCCTGGTACAACATCGCCGCCGATCTCCGGACCCCGCTCCCGCCGCCGCTCCACCCGGGCACGGGCCAGCCGCTCGGACCGGCCGACCTCGCACCGCTGTTCCCGATGGCACTGATCCTCCAGGAGGTCAGCACGGACCGTGAGATCGAGATTCCGGACCCGGTCCGGGAGGCGTACCAGCTCTATCGCCCGTCTCCGCTGCACCGGGCCTTCCGCCTCGAGCGCGCGCTCGATACGCCCGCCCACATCTACTACAAGTACGAGGGCGTCAGTCCGGCCGGCAGCCACAAGCCGAACACCGCGCTGCCGCAGGCGTTCTACAACCAGCAGGAGGGCGTCAAGCGCCTGGCCACCGAGACGGGCGCCGGGCAGTGGGGGAGCGCGCTCGCGTTCGCGGGTACGGTCTTCGGCCTGGACGTGAAGGTCTACATGGTGCGGGCGAGCTACGACCAGAAGCCGTACCGCCGGATCCTCATGGAGACCTACGGCGCGGAGGTGGTCGCGAGCCCCAGTCCCACCACGAACTACGGGCGCTCGGTCCTGGCCAAGACGCCCGATTCCAACGGGTCCCTGGGCATGGCGATCAGCGAGGCGGTCGAGGACGCCGCCACCCGGGACGACACCAAGTACGCGCTCGGTTCAGTGCTCAACCACGTGATGCTCCACCAGACCGTCATCGGCCTCGAGGCGCAGGAGCAGATGGCGCTGGCCGGCGAGGAGCCGGACGTGATCATCGCGTGCGCCGGTGGTGGCTCCAACTTCGCGGGCCTGACCTTCCCGTACGTAGGCAGGATGCTCCGCGGCGAGGGGACCTACCGCGTGATCGCGGCGGAGCCCGAGGCAGCTCCCTCCATGACGCGAGGGATCTACGCCTATGACTTCGGCGACACGGGGAAGATGGCCCCGATCGTCAAGATGTACACCCTCGGGTCGGAGTTCATGCCGGAGCCCATCCACGCGGGTGGCCTCCGGTACCACGGCATGTCGCCGCTGGTGTCCCTGCTCAAGGAGGAGGGCCTGATCGAGGCCCGGAGCGTCCACCAGCGCGCCTGCTTCGAGGTCGGTGTCCAGTTCGCCCGCGCCGAGGGCATCCTGCCGGCGCCCGAGAGCACGCACGCGATCAAGGTGGCCGTGGACGAGGCGCTCGAGGCGAAGGCGGCGGGCGAGCCCCGCGTGATCCTGTTCAACCTCTCGGGTCACGGCCACTTCGACCTCGCGTCGTACGAGCGGTACCTGCAGGGATCGCTGGAGGACTACGAGTACCCGGCCGAGAAGGTCGCGGAGGCGCTGGCGGCCCTGCCGTCGGTGGGCTGACTCCCGGGCTCGGCATCCTCGGCAGGCATCACCCCCGGAAATGGACCTGCGGGAAAA
>DATCGK010000185.1:0-12757 GCA_036508975.1 Candidatus Limnocylindrales bacterium | reverse complement strand
CCTACGACACCGGGGAGCGGTACCTCTCGGTCGAGGCGCTCTTCGGGTAGGTTCTGACTGTCGAGGCCGTCTCGCCCCGGGGGCGGGGCCGGTCTCGCCCAGGGGGCGGGGGCGGCCTCGCTGCGTGCGGGCCGGGCCGGTCGCGCGCCGGGTCGGGCTGCGGATTCGGATGGGCCGGCGGCCCGCGGCCGTCAGCGGGGCAGGGCGATCAGACGGGTGACCCCGGACCTTCGGGGAGGCCGACCCCCACCAACCGGGCGATGACGTCCGGCCGCGCGATTTCCGATGATCGACCTGCTGGCCCCCATGGCCGTCGCCCGCGCCTGGAGATCGCGTCACCTTGTCCGCCAGCAGCATCCCGGAGCCCGAAGGCTGGGAGGATCCGCTCACCGGCCTCGGGGGTCCCGACCTCTGGCAGCGCGTGCTCGTTACCGAGGTCACGCGCGCCGACCGGTATGGGCGGGCGCTCACTGTCGTCGTGGCCGAGGTCGACGGGCTTCTCGAGATGGGCGACCAGTGGGGCATCGAGATCGCCCGCCACTCGCTTCACGAGCTGGGCCAGAGCCTGAGGCGCCTCACCCGGACAAGCGACTATTGCACCCGGATCGGACGGACGCGCTTCGGGATGGTGCTGACCGAGACGACCGAGATCGAGGCGATCAACTTCGTGGAACGGGCCCGCGAAGAGGCACCTGCCGCGCTGCCGCGCTCCGGTGACGGGCTCCGGCTGGCGTTCGGGTGGGCGAGCCCCAGGGCGGGCGAGTCGCCCGATGCGCTGGTGCGGCGCGCGGACCACCGCCTGATGCAGGAGCTGCTCAGCCGGTAGGTCGCGGGGCCTGACAGGCGTGCATTGCCCGGGCCCGGTGGCAGGTGCCGCGGACGGGTGGCCAGGTGCGGCTAGCCGGAGGCCAGGGGCGGCGGCGGGGAGGGCGGCCGATGTCGCTCTGGCAGACCCTACGCCTCGATGGTCACGTCACCTTGCGGATCGTCTCGGTGATGTCCCAGCGGCCGGACCACCCGACCGGGAGCACCACTACGGAACCCACGGACAGCTCTCGGACGGACCCGTCGGCGTCCGTGATGCGAGCCGCACCCCGGAGGACGTGGACGACCTCGGTATTCGGCCGGTTCTCGATGGACCACCCGCCCGGCGTGCACTCCCAGATCCCGACCTGCACCGGGCCGACGTCCGAGAGCACGCGCGTCCACGTCGTGGGCTCGCCGCTGTCCGCCCCGACGCGCGGCCCGGTGGGCTCGAGGGAACCGAACAGATCCGCCTCGGAGGCCGACACGGATGCCGGCAGGATCGTGATGTCGGTCATGGGTGCTCCTTCGTACAACAGGATGCATGCCCTGCCCACCGGTAGCCGGAACAGGTGATCAGTGCGATGCGATCCGCTCCGCGAGGCTGCGACCCGACGGTGGCTTCCCGGTCCGCGCGGCCTTCTCGTCCAGGCGCCCGATCGACCATTGCGAGTACCGCACGCCGATCCAGCGGAACGGCTCGATCTCCCAGTTGCGTGACTCGTGGCCGACCAGCGGCAGCTCCGTCAGTGGGCTGCTCGTGCCGGTGATGAGATCCGCAAGCACGCGCCCGCCGATATTCGTCGTGGACACGCCGTGGCCGATATACCCCCGCGAGGTGGCGATGCCCGACGCGGGGTCGAACGACATCGTCGGGTGCCAGTCCCGCGGCATGCCCAGCGGCCCACCCCACTCGTGCGTGAAGCGGATCCCCTTCAGCACGGGGAACCACTCGCCGACAAACGCCTTCAACCGTTCGTGCGTGGGACCGTGGCGGTCGTACTCGGGGCGGATCGGCGACCCGTAGCGATACGGAGCGCCACGTCCACCGAACAGGATCCGGCCATCCTCCGTCCGGGACAGGTAGTCCACCGACATCCGGGTCGAGGCGACCACCTCGCGGTTCGCCCAGCCGATCTCGGCCCACTGGGCGTCGGTGACCGGCTCCGTGAGCACGATCAGCGAGTACAGAGGGACCAGCTGGCGATGCAGGCGCGGCAGCTGGGAGAGATAGGCCTCCCCGGCCAGCACGACCACCGGCGCCCGGACGTCCCCCCGCGGCGTGACGAGCGTGGCGCGGCCACTCGCGTCCTTCGGCCGGAAGTCGGTGACGTTCGTCCGCTCGGTGATCCGCACACCGTCCAGCTCCACGCGGCGAGCGAGCCCGCGGACGAGGCGGCCCGGATGGATGACGGCCGCGTCCTCCGACACGAGCGCCCGCACGGCGCCGGCAACGCGGATCCGCTCCGAGAGCTGCGCGGCGTCCAGGAGGCGGTAACGGTCCCCGAACCCGAACTCCTCGTACTCCCTGAGCGAGGACTCGAGCGCCGGGATGCCCTGCGGCCCACGGGCCAGGATCAGCTCGCCGCCCTTGTGGAAGCCGGCGTCGATGCCGACCTCCGCACACACGCGTCCGACCTCGTCCACGGCGTCGTAGGTCGCCTGCTGGGTCCTCCTGGCGGCGTCCTTCCCGTGATCCTTCGCGAGACGGCTCATCGAGATGTTCAGGTCGGGGGCACACCAGGCACCGTTTCGGCCGGACGCGCCGAACCCCGCGATCTCCCGCTCCACCACGACGATCTTCAGCGAGGGATCCCAGCGCTTGAGGTAGAACGCCGTCCAGAGACCGGTCATGCCGGCCCCGAGGATCGCCACGTCGGCGTCCGTGGTGCCGTCGATCCCGGGGCGGGCGGTGAGGTCGTCACCAGCAGTCTCGAGCCAGTAGGAAACGGATGCGTCGTTGCTCATGCTCGAATCGTACGCGCCTGCGCCGTCCCCCGACGGATCCGTTGCAGGTGGGACAACAGCAGCGTGCGACGCGATGCCAGATCCGGGGGTAGGGTTGTCGCGATCATCCAGTCCGAGGTACGTCCCCATGTCCGATGCCCCGACCACCCTCGCCGAGCTGTTCCGCTCGCTCGGGCTGTCCATGACCGTCCGAGCCGACGAGGCCGAGGCGGAGGCATGGGCCTGCACGCTGACGCGGCCGGACGGCGTGACCTACGAGATCGAGTCTGTCTCGTTCTTCGACGTCGACCCTGATACCGGGGAAGAGTGGATCGTGGAGCCGACGCCGTCGCGGGTCCTGAGCGTGCTCGCGGGCGTCGATGCCGAGCTCGAGGGCGGCGAGGAGGGCGACGAGGAGGCCGCGCTGGCCGACACCGAGGCCGCGGCTCGCAGCTTCCTGGGCGACGAGGCCTACGAGATCCTGCTCGTCCTGGACGCCGAAGGGCTGGAGTAGGCGCCGACGCCCTGGGGCCTTCCCGGGCGCCGGGTGTCTCAGGCCGGGTCTGAAGCCGGATCGCCGAGTGCGGTGGCCAGGTCTTGAGCCGGGGCGCCAACCGCCGCAACCGGGCCTGAAGCCGGATTGCCGAGCGCGTTTGCCAGCTCCCCGTTCGACGGTTCCACCAGCACGGTCCCATCCGGGAACAGCGCAACCGGGATCGCGTGGTAGCCGGCCGCGCTCAGCATTGCCTTGGCCGCCCTGTCGGCGGCGGTGTCGATCCACGTGTACGGCGTGCCGGTGCTGCCGAGGAACCGCTTCGCTCGGCGGCAGTCGCCGCACCAGTCGGCGCCGTAGACCGTGAGCTGATCGACGACGGGGAGAGCTGCGGGATCCGGCATGGGCCCATCTTCGGACAGGTCCGGCCCTCGTGTGACGGAAAGGCGCGCCGATCGGCCGGGTATTGGAGGTTCGGCGCCACCGGGGCCGGCCTACCGGTGTCGACCCGCCGGTCGGGATCCAGCGATCGCATCATGGTAGATGGTATATTGACAACCATCGATATCGACCAGTATCAATATCTCATCACGCCGACAACCGACGCGCGACACCAGCAGCAGCCAGGGGCCACCGATGACCGAGCAGATCCACGAGACCGTCCGCGAGCACTACGCCGCCGCCGCCCGGCAGGTCCTTGATGCCCCCACCGCCGGTGGCTGCGGGTCCGGCTGCGGCTGTGGAGAGACCCGGGCCGCGCTCGATGCCGATGGCTCGGGCCGCTGGGGGCCGGAGCGCTACGCAGCCCTCGATCTCGTCGACCTCCCCGACGCCGCCGTGCTGGCCTCCCTCGGCTGCGGCAACCCCACCGCCGTCGCCGAGCTGCGCGAGGGCGAGACCGTCCTGGACCTCGGCTCCGGCGGCGGCATCGACGTGCTCCTCTCGGCGAAGCGCGTCGGCACGACGGGGCGTGCCATCGGCGTGGACATGACCGACGAGATGCTGGAGCTCGCACGGCGCAACGCCGTGGAAGCCGGTGTGGCCAACGTGGAGTTCGTCAAGGGAACCATCGAGGCCCTCCCCCTGGCGGACGCCACGGTGGACGTCGTGATCAGCAACTGCGTCATCAACCTGGCCGCGGACAAGACCGCCGTGTTCCGCGAGATCGCGCGCGTCCTGCGGCCCGGTGGCCGGATGGGCGTGAGCGACGTCGTTGCGGACGATGCCCTCACGGTGACCGAGCGCGAGGAGCGCGGCTCGTTCGCCGGTTGCCTCGCGGGCGCGCTGTCGTTCCGCGAGTACGCCGACGGCCTGGCGACCGCCGGGCTGATCGGGATCGAGATCGAGGCGACGCATCCGGTTGCCGAGGGCATGTACGGCGCGATCATCCGCGCCAGGCGCCCGGGTCTCGGCGAGGCAGCGGCCGAGGACGCCGCGGCGCGGATCACACCGGTCACCGGGAGGGTCGCGCTGCCGGTGGTCGGGGGCGGAGACGGCAGCTGCTGCGGCGGCACCGGCTGCTGCTGAGCCCGGCGGTCGTGACTACACTCGCGTCCATGGAAGCCAGCCCGTCCCCCGCCGAGCCGGGTTCGCCGGTGTCCGCCATCGTCGCCGCCGGTGTGTCGGTCTCGGTCAGCACGGCCGCGACCGGCGACCTGCCCGCGATCCGGTCGCTGCTCTCGGAGGCAGGCCTGCCGCTGGACGGCGCCTCGGAGGCGTTCGAGCACGGGGTGGTGGCAGACGCAGACGGCGTGGTGGTGGGCGCAGACGGTGTGGTGGTGGGCGCCGCGGCTATCGAGCGCTACGGGAGCGACGGGCTGCTGCGCTCCGTGGTGGTCTCGCCCCCGCTTCGCGGCACCGGCGTGGGACGGGCGCTGGTGGTGGCGGCCGAGGCGCTGGCACGCGGCCTGGGGATCCGGGACCTGTACCTCCTGACCGAGACGGCCTCCGAATGGTTCCCGCGGCTCGGCTATGCGGCTCTGGACCGGGCGGCGGCTCCCGACGGGATCGCGGGCTCGTGGGAATTCCGGTTCGCCTGCGTGGAGCGCGGGGTCCTGATGCACCGGACGCTCCCGGGCTGATCGGCGCCCGCGCCGGCGCCCGCGCCGGCTTTCGCGGGCCTGCGCCGGCTCTCGCGGGTTTGCCGGCTCTCGCGGGTTTGCCGGCTCTCGCGGGTATCCCGGCTTTCGCGGGTATCCCGGCTCTCGCGGGCTTGCCGGACGTCGCTACCGGCCCGCAACCCGGTCGGCCGTGTAGAGTCCCAGTGGCGCCCCGCATCGCCCATCGACGAGGTTCTTGTCCCGTGTCGCTCCCGTCGCTCGCCCGTATCCCCGCCCCGCCCGATCCGATCCTCGGCCTGGCCGAGGCATTCCGCAACGACACCCGCGAGGGCAAGATCAACCTCTCCTCGGGTGTGTTCGTGGACGGGACCGGCAGGACGCCCGTTCTCGGCACCGTCATCGAGGCGGAGCGCCGCCTGGTCGCGGCCGCCGGGACGAAGCTCTACCGCCCCATCGACGGCGAGCAGGCCTACCGTGACCTCGTGCGGGACCTCGTCCTGGGTACGGACCACGAGGCCGCCACCTCCGGGCGCGCGCTGGCCACCCAGACCCCGGGCGGGACCGGCGGCCTCCGCGTCGCGGCGGACCTGCTGCGCCAGACCGGCTCCGGCGAGACGCTCTGGATGAGCGAGCCCACCTGGCCCAACCACCCGCAGCTGTTCCACGCGGCCGGGTTCAAGATCCGCACGTACCCCTACACGGACGCGACCGGCCGCCGGATCGACGAGGCCGCGATGCTGGAGGCCCTGGGCCAGGCGTCACCGGGCGACATCGTCCTGCTCCACGGTGCCTGCCACAACCCGACCGGCGTGGATCCGTCCCCCGACCTGTGGCGGAAGATCGGCGACCTGGTCGAGGACCGGCGGCTGCTGCCGCTCGTGGACCTGGCCTACCAGGGGTTCGGCGACGGGCTGCGCGAGGACGCCGCGGGCCTCCTGGAGCTGGTCCGGCCGGGCGCGGAGCTGCTCGTCTCGACCTCGTTCAGCAAGACGTTCTCCCTGTACTCGGAGCGCGTGGGCGCGATGCTCCTCATCGCGCGCTCGGCCGCGGACGCCGCCGCGATGCAGAGCCACGTGAAGATCGCGATCCGGGTCAACTACTCCAACCCGCCCGCCCATGGCGCCGACATCGTCCGGACCGTCCTCGCCGACACGGAGCTGCGTCCCCGCTGGGAGGATGAGCTGGCGGCGATGCGCGGCCGGATCAAGGACAACCGGCGCGCGCTGGTGGCGGCCCTCGAAGCACGGAGCATCCCGGGCGACTGGGCGGGCATCGCGACTCAGCGCGGCATGTTCGCGCTGCTGGGCCTGACGACGCACCAGGTGGCGCGGCTGCGGGACGAGCACGGCGTGTACGTGGTGGGCAAGGGCCGCATCAACGTGGCCGGCTTCACGTCCGCCAACCTGGATCCGTTCGCGGATGCGCTCGCGGCGGTGATCGCCTCCTCGTAGGAGCGCGCCGCCTCGTAGGAGCGCGCCGCCTCGTAGGGGGGCGCCGGCGAGGCGAGGGCCGAGGGCTCGCAGGAGGTGGATCGCGCCGCCTAGCGGGCGTGCCGGCGCCGGACCGGGCCGGTGATCGTCGCCCACGCCCGCCGTCGCTCCTCGGGTGTCGTCAGCGGGATCACGCCCAGCAGCATCGACAGCGATCCGTACCACAGGGCCGGCAGGCACAGCATCGTGCCCACGGGGACCGTCCAGCGCTGGTTCCGCAGCGCGCCCCACGCGATCAGCGCCACACCGATCGGCCCGCGGATCAGCAGCGGGATCGGCACGGCCGCCCAGGTCCCGCCCTTGCCGGTGTTCGCGCGCAGCAGGTCAATCCAGTCGCGCCACGCATCGGGTAGCACCAGGAACGAGACCGCCACGACGCCAGCCGTCGCACCGAGCGCGATCGCGAGGTTCCGCCACTCGCGCCGCAGCACGAACCACAGCAGCCCAACGCCAGGCGTGATCTTGGTCAGGAGCACGAACGCCCAGGTCCACGGCCGGCGGAAGCCCGCCACGATCGCCAGCGTCAGCAGGAGCGAGATGTTCCCGCCGGCGATCTCCATGGCGCCCACGACGAGGCCCACCAGGAACAGCTCCGAGCCGGTCAGGAGGTACACGGCCCCGATCAGGAGCGCGGTCCACACGGCCACGAACGCCGGCCACGGCAGCAGGTCGAGCGGGTAGACGAGCTGGGCGAACGCCGGCGAGTACGGGTACGCGCCGATCGTGTTCCAGTCCGAGCGACCCGCATACAGGTCGGAGAGGTTCAGCCCGAAGTAGGAGCGGGCGTCCTGCGCCGTGACCCACCCGGCACCCGGCTCACTGACGTTGACGTTCGGGTTGGACATGGCGATGGTCACGGCCCAGAAGGCGACAGCGATCGCGATCCCGGCGAGGTGGCGCCAGCGAAGGCTTCGGGCGGGGTGGGCGGCGGCGGTTGTCACGCGGGCCATTGTCGGGGATGAACGCCTGCGGGGTCCGGTGCCGGCAACTGGTACCGTCCCGACGAGACCCAGGGCGACCGACTGGCACAGTGGTTGCCCTCAACTCCCCATGCGAGGCCCCGATGTTCGAGAGTGCGTTCTGGCGGACCCCGGTGCTGCAGTCGGTCCTGCCAGTTGTCGCCGCGTCCCGGCACGTCCGGACCAACGTGGATGAGATCGCCCGGGTGGCTGAATGGCTGGCGTGCGAGCCGTTCGGCTGGCCGCAGGCCGTGCTCGCCTTCGACATCGGCGGCGACCCAGGCAGGCTCACGGACTACCAGCTGTTCCTCAACACGCTGAACTTCGCGTTCTCGGACTTCGCCACCGGCGTCAAGTACGAGGCGGAACGCGACGGCCGGCTGTGGTCCGACAGCGAGGGCATGGTCGCCAACATCCTCAACGCCCTCGACGCCGGCGTGCCGGTCCTCTCCGGCGAATGGCAGGCGAGGGCCACGCGGGACGATGTCGCGCGCCTGTTCAGCGGCACCATCGAGATCCCGATGCTCGACGAGCGGACGGCGATCCTCAACGCGGTGGGTGCGGTGCTCGTGGACAGGTACCAGGGTCGCTGGGCGAGCTGGGTCGCGTCCTGCGCGCCGTCCATGTATGGGGGCGGCGACGGGCTGCTGGAGCGGCTGCCGGTCGAGTTCCCGCGCTTCCGCGACGTCAGCGTCTACGACGGCCGGGAGGTCCGGCTGTTCAAGCTCGGCCAGCTGGCGCTCTGGGGCCTGCACACGTCCCACCAGTCGACGGGCGCGTTCGCCGTGGCCGATCTCTCGGACATGACGGCATTTGCTGACTACATCGTCCCGGTGGCGTTGCGGGTGATGCGGATCTTCGAGTACTCGCCGGAGCTGGAGCGCCGGATCACCGTGGGCGACGAGATCCCGCGCGACTCCGACGAGGAGATCGAGATCCGCGCCCACACCCTGTACGCGACGGCGCTCCTGACCGAGGCGGTGAACGCGATCCGGCCGCCCGGCCAGCAGCTGGTGATCCCCCAGCTCGACTACCGGCTGTGGAAGACGTACCACGCCACGTTCTGGCCGCACCACCTCACCCGCACCATCATGTACTGAGGCGTCCCGATGAAGCTGTACCTTGCCGGTCCCCTGTTCTCCAGCCGCCGGCAGATGGCGCCGCGGCCTGCCGTACGATCCATGCCATGAAGATCGGCATGCTGCTCCCCATGAACGAGGCCGACGGGCCAGGCGCCACGACCTGGCCGCACGTGCGCTCGATCGCACGCCTCGCCGAGGAGGGCGGCCTCGACAGCCTGTGGGTCTACGACCACCTGATCTTCCGCCTGCCCGAAGAGGCCGAGGATGGGATCCACGAGGCCTGGACGCTGCTCACGGCCATCGCCGCGGTGACCGAACGCGTGGAGCTCGGGACGATCGTGCTGGGGACGGGGTTCCGGCCGCCCGCGCTGCTGGCCAAGATGGCGGCGACGCTCGACGAGGTCGCGGGCGGCCGGCTGATCCTGGGGCTGGGCACTGGCTGGCACGAGCCCGAGTACGCGGCCTTCGGGTACCCGTTCGACCACCGGGCCGGCCGGTTCGAGGAGGCCCTCAGGATCATCCTGCCCCTGCTCCGTGGCGAGCGGGTGACCTTCCACGGCCGCTGGTACGACGTCGACGAGGCCGTGCTGATCCCGCCCCCGCCGCGCCCCGCGCGCCTGCCGGGCCGCATGCCGATCCTGATCGCCGCCAAGGGCGAGCGCGTCCTGCGCCTGGCCGCCCGGCACGCGGATGCCTGGAACGCCGCCTGGTTCGGCCTCCCCGACGAACGTTTCCACCGGCGGCGCGCGGACCTGCTGGCTGCCTGCGAGGCGGAGGGGCGCGACCCGGCCACGCTGGAGGTGACCGTGGGGCTCACGGTCGACAGCGAGCTCGCCGCGGGTGGGCGGCCCGGCTCCGCCGCGGCGCTGCCGCCCGACGTGGACGCGGTGGCGAGGGCGTTCGACGCGTGGCGGGACCTGGGCGTGGGCCACGTCCAGGTGGACCTGCGGCCGGCCGGCGAGCGGACCATCGAGGTGCTGGCGGCGGCGCGCGCGAAGCACCGCGGCCAACGCTGAGCTGACCGTCCGCGAGGAGCTCCAAGGCCGCGCAGGCGCGTCGAAGGGCGAGCGCCACGGTCCGCCCCCCGGTTGACGCCGGGCTTCAGGCACGCAGGCGCATGTTCTCCGGGTCGTAGATGGCACCCGCCATGACCGTGGCCGGCCGGCGCTCGCCGAGCAGCTCCACCTCCAGGTTCGTGCCGGCCGCCTCGAAGCCGCTGTCCACGTAGGCGAACGCCAGGCTCTTGCCCGTGGCGTGCCCGAAGCCACCGGACGTCGTGACGCCGATCGCCCGCCCTCGCCCGAACACCGGCTCGCCGCCCGCGGCGTCGAAGTCGATGGCGCTCACCTCGAGGCACACGAGGTGGGTCGACGCACCGCGCTCGCGTGCGCCCAGGACCGCTTCCCGGCCCACGAACTCGTGGTCCAGCTTCACGAAGCGCAGCATCCCGGCCTCGACCGGGGTGATCTCGTTCGTGAGCTCGACGCCCCAGCCGGGATACGCCTTCTCCATCCGCAGGCTGTTCATGGCGTACAGCCCGAAGTCCGCGATGCCGTGCGCCTCGCCGGCCGCCCAGACGGCGTCGTACAGCGCGACCACCCCGTCCATCGGGACGTGCAGCTCCCAGCCGAGCTCCCCGACGTAGTTCACGCGCAGGGCACGGACGCCGATCCCGGCCACCTCGATCTCCCTGCCCGTCAGCCACGGGAAGGCGGCGTTGCCGAGGTCGGCCGAGGTGAGGGTCGCCAGCAGGTCCCGCGAGCGCGGTCCGGCCACGATCAGCGCGCTCCAGGCCCCGGTGACGTCGGTAATCGCCACCTGCTCAAGGGGTCGGAGCGAGAAGCGCAGCAGGTCCAGGTCACGCTGGTAGGCCACGGCTCCCGACAGCAGGAGGAACCGATCGCTCGCGAGGCGCGTGATCGTGAACTCCGTCAGGAACCGCCCGCGGTCGTCGAGGGCGTGGGCCAGGGCGATGCCACCCTCGCGGCGCGGCATGCGGTTGGCGCACAGCCGGTCGAGGAACGCCTCGGCATCCGGGCCGGACACCTCGAACTTGGCGAAGCTCGGCAACTCCATCACGCCGACCCGCTCGCGGACCGCGTGGCATTCGGCCGCCACGACCTCGAACACGTTGTTGCGGCGGAAGGTGCCGTCCTCCTCGCGCCCGTCGAGGGAGAACCACTTCGGGCGCTCCCAGCCGAAGCCCTCGGTGAACACGCAGCCCTTGGCCAGGAGCTTCCCGTACAGCGGCGTGGCCTTGGCGGGACGACCCTCCGGCCGCTCCTCGCCGGGCGGGATCAGCCGGTACATGTCCCAGTACTCGCGGTGGGCCTTGGCCGAGGCGTACGCCTGGTCGCAGAAGTCGCCGTAGCGGCGCGGATCCATGCCCAGCATGTTGATCTCGGCGTCGCCGTGGACCATCCACTGCGCGAGGTACTTGCCGCAGCCGGGCCCCTGGGCGATGCCGATCCCGGTGCCGGTGGCGAGCCAGAAGTTGCGGACGCCGGGCGCCGGCCCCACCAGGGGGTTGCTGTCGGGCGTGTGCGAGATGGCGCCGTTCACGACCTTCTTGATGCCCGCGTCGGCGAAGATCGGCATCCGCTCCATCACGCGCTCGAGGTAGGGCGTGATCCGGTCGAACTGCGCCTCGAACAGCTCGTTCGACGAGTCCCAGGCCGGGCCGCCCTGCCCCGCCCAGGCCTCCTCGGTGTCCTCGCCCTCGTAGATGCCGATCAGGCCCGACTTCTGCTCCTGCCGGTAATAGGCGGAGCAGTGCGGGTCGCGCATGACGGGCATCTCGTCGTCGCGCTCGAGGAACTCCTTGACGGGCCCGGTGACCACGTACTGGTGCTTCATGTTGGCGAACCGGGTCTGGACGCCCAGCCAGGCGCTGACACGGTCGGCGTAGCAGCCCGCGGCGTTCACCACGTGCTCGCAGGTGATGTCGCCCTGCTCGGTGGACACCAGGAACTCGCCGCCCGGGAGCTGCTGGATGCCCAGCACCCGGTTGTGCCGCACGATCGTCGCCCCCAGCCGCTTGGCGGCCGTGGCCATCGCGTTGCAGGCGCTGGACGGATCGACGTAGCCGTCATCGAGCGTCCAGGCGCCGGCGAGGACGCCCTCGGTCGTCACGAACGGGTTCAGCCGGTGGATCTCCTCGGGGCTGATGACCTGCATCCGGAAGCCGATGTTGGCGGCGACGCCCTCCACGCGCCTGAAGTGGTCCAGCTCCAGCTGGTTGGTGGCAAAGCGGATGCCGCCCGTCGCGTGCCACCCGGTCGCCTCGCCGGTCATCGACTCGAGGCGCGCGTACAGGTCGTTGCTGAAGGCGTGGACCTTGGCCAGGTTGTAGTTGGCGATGAAGCTGGGGCACTGCCCGGCGGCGTGCCAGGTCGAGCCCGATGTGAGCTCACCCTTCTCGATCAGGATCGCGTCGGTCCAGCCCTCCACGGCCAGGCTGTACAGCAGGCCGATCCCCATGACGCCCCCGCCGACGATCACGACACGCGCTTGCGATCTCACGTTCTCTCCTCCGGCCTGCGACGACCAGTGACCACTGCCCTGGAGGCGGCTCCGGGCCTCCCCTACCCTGCCGGCGATCGGCGGACGATCCGCCCCGCCCCGCTCATGCCCGACGGGCCCGCAGCTCGGCGATCAGGGCGGGAACGAACTCGAACAGGTTGCCGACGACGAACACGTCGGCGAACTCGGCGATCGGTGCGTCGGAATCCGTGTTCACGGCGACGATGTTCTGGGCCCCCTGCATCCCCACCTTGTGCTGGACCGCGCCCGAGATCCCGAGCGCGACGTAGAGGACCGGCTTGACGATCTTGCCGGTCTGGCCCACCTGCCGCGCGTACGGGATCCAGCCGGCATCGACCGCCGCCCGGCTCGCCGCGACGGCGCCGCCGAGCTCGGCCGC
>DATCGK010000184.1:0-2023 GCA_036508975.1 Candidatus Limnocylindrales bacterium | reverse complement strand
ACGGCGAGCAGGACGGCCCGCTGCGGGTCGAGGAAGTTGACGATCACCGCGACGTCGATGCCGGACAGGCCGAGAAGTGCGTTGCAGATCTCAGCGGCCGTCGCCTCGGCGCTTGAGCCGGGCCGGAGGCGGGCGAGGGCTGCGGCCACCTCGGCACGTTCGCGGAATTCGCTGGCGAGCCCGGACTCCGCAGCGCGGAGCGCCGTGACATCACGCTGGACCGCGACATACCCGGTGATCTCGCCGCCTGGGCGGCGGATCGGTGAGATCGTCGCGTCCGCTTCGTAGAGCGAGCCGTCCTTGCGCCGATTGATCAGCGTCCCGGTCCAGATCTGGCCACGCTTCAGACGGCGCCACAGCGCCCGGTAGAAGGCGGCCGGCTGGCGGCCGCTGTTGAGGATCCGCGGGTTCTGCCCGATCGCCTCGTCACGACGATAGCCGGATACCCGCTCGAATGCCGGGTTGACGTACTCGATCGTGCCTGCGAGGTCGGCGATGATCACCGAGTCGGACGTCTGCTCGACGGCCGCGACGAGTCGCTCACGCTCGACTGCGAGGGCGCGCTCGTCGGTCACGTCGCGCTCGAGGGCCACGAATGCTGTCACCGTGCCGTCGGCGTCATGGACCGGCGAGATCGAAGCCTCTGCGATGCGCTCCGTCCCGTCAGCACGGCGGTGGGCGAGGTCGCCGACCCACGACTCACCGGCCGAGAGCGCCGGGCCCATGGCCGCGGCCATGGGCGTTGACTGGGGGCTCCCGAACAGGAGGTTGGGCCTGCCACCGACAAGGTCATCGCGCCGGAGGCCGCTCAGCCGCTCGAAGGCCGGGTTGACGTACTCGATCTCGGCGGTCGGACCGGTGACCAGGATCGCGTCGCTCGCCTGGTCGATCGCCTGGGCGAGCTTGCGATCCTGGACCTCCAGTCGGTGGAGCTCGGTGACGTCGGTGAAGAAGCCGATGCTGCACGTCACTCCGTCCACGACGGCCGACGATCCCTTGATGTCGGCCAGCAGCGTGGTGCCGTCTTTTCGCCTGCAGGGAACCGACCTCGCCACGGTGATGCGCCCGTCCACGAGTGCCTGGAACTGGTCGAGGACCGCTGGCAGGTCCGCCGCGGGATGGATGTCGTGGACCGTCAGCTCGATGAGCTCGTCTTGGGTGTAGCCGAGCAGCGCGCAGGCGGCCGAATTCACCCAGCGGAAACGTCCAGTCGCCACCTCGGCGATGAGGAGGGATTCGGCTGTGCCCTCGAAGATCGCCGCGTAGCGGAGCTCGGACGCGACGAGCGCGTCCTGCGCGCTCCGTTGCTCGGTGATGTCCGCGATCGTGCCCAGCATCCGCACCGGTCGTCCCGACCCGTCGAGCTTCAGCGCGCCGCGCCCGTGGACCCAGCGTTCCGCGCCGGTGTCCGCGCGGACGATCCGGTACTGCCGATCGAACGGCTGGGCGCGACCGACCACCTCGTCGATGAGGTAGGCGACCATCGCCTCGCGGTCAGCTGGGTGTACGAGCGAGGCCCAGCCCTCAACCGACCGGTCGAACGCGGCATCGATCCCGAAGATCGCGTCGAGGCCCTTCGAGCTCACCCAGCGTCCCGCCAGGAGGTCGGTCGAGTACGAACCGATCCGCGCGACCGACTCCACCTTGTCGAGCCGACGGTCAGCGGACAGGGCGCTGCCGCGCGGCGCCCTGGTGGAGGCCGAGGTCGCACCCGCTGCCCCGAGGCTTCGTTGCCCCTGGATATCGGTGGGTCTGTTCTTGACTTGTGCCATCGCAGCCTTTGGTTCCGCCCGTCACGACCTGACGATCACACGCAAGACCGGGCGGTGCACGGCGGGCCTCTTACGCAGCGAGCCACGAGCGTGCTGTGTGACCGCCGCGTTGTCATGACCGTCCGTCATCTGACCCGACAGCGTTTCGCATCTCGCCCGTCCGTTTGCATGTCGGGATCGGGTCGACCATGGCAGGATGCTGCGCTTCGTCCCGATCGTGCGCCCGCCGCGCCCGCCGGCGGAATGGAACG
>DATCGK010000183.1:0-3237 GCA_036508975.1 Candidatus Limnocylindrales bacterium | reverse complement strand
GGTGTCCCGCCAGTGCATCCGCCAGTGCGGCGGCGGAAGTGTCGACCGTCACACGTTCCATGCGCGCATCCCCTCCTCGACGAACGTGAAGTTCACGAGCTCGGCTCCCTGCTCGCGCAGGGCGTCCTGCACCGCGAAACGGCGCCTCGGATCGGTCACGAAGAACATGAACCCTCCGCCGCCCGCACCGGAGATCTTCCCTCCGAGAGCGCCGGCCGCACGCGCGGTGTCGTACACCGCGTCGATCCGCGGGTTGCTGATACCGTCGGCCATCCGCTTCTTCGCCTGCCATCCCTCGTGGAGGAGCGACCCGAACGCGGCCACGTCTCCGCCCTCGAGTGCGCGGCGCATCTCGTACGCAAGATCCTTGATGCGGTCCATCGTCTCGACCGCCCCAGCCTCGCGGCGCTCGAAGTTGCCGATCTGCCGCTCGATGATGTGGCTGGAGAAGTGCTGCCCGCCCACGTAGGCGAACACCAGCGCGTACTGCAGCTCGTAGAGCGTGGCGGGCGCGAGGGCCACCCGTTCCACGCGTGTCTCGTCGCGGTCGAACTCGATGAAGTTCAGCCCCCCGAAAGCGGTGGCGTACTGGTCCTGCTTCCCGCCCCGGATGCCGGCGTCGACGCGCTCTATCCGGTAGGCCAGCTCTGCGAGCGCGTGCGGATCGAGCTTCAGACCGAGGTGCTCGGCGAGCGCCCCGGACAGTGCGACGCAGATCGCGCTCGAGGAGCCGAGGCCGCTGCCAGGTGGAGCGTCGTTGTGCAGCCGGATCGACACGCCCCGAAGTCCGTGGTCGGCGCGGAAGTGGTCGATGACCGCCTTTGCCAGATCCAGCTGCCCGTCGTAGACGAACTGCTCGTCGAGCGCGTAAGCGATCGAGACATCGTAGTCGAGGCTCTCGACGGTGATGAGGTCCTCGCCCGGCTCGACGGTGGCGTACGCGTAGCGGTCTACCGTGGTCGACAGCACCGCTCCCCCACGCTCGTCGAGGTAAGGCGACACGTCGGTGCCGCCACCGCCGAAGCTGACACGCAGGGGTGATCGTGAGCGGACGGTCATCTCGAGGGCTTCCTCCATCGTTGCCTCATGCCTCACGGGCGTCCGTCGCCATTCTCGCACGATTCGGGTCGCACGGCGTCCCACGACCTAGTGACGGTCGAGCAACTCCCGGTAGACGGCCAACGTGCCCGCCGCGGTCCGGTCCCAGGTGAACAGCGCCGCCCGAGCGGTCCCCGCCGCCAGCAGCGACTCCCGGAGCGCGCCGTCATCGAGAACACGAGCGATCTGCGCCGCAGCGGCAGCGCCGTCGCCGCCGGGAAATTGCAGCGCCGCATCCCCCACGACCTCGGGAAGCGACGCGGCATCCGAGCACACGACCGGCGCGCCCGAGATCATCGCCTCGAGCGGTGGAAGGCCGAATCCCTCGTACCGCGACGGGAAGACGAACACAGCGGCGCCGGCGTACAGGGAGCGCAGCACACCGTCGCTGACGTGGCCGGTGAACGCGATGCGCGCGACGGCAGGGTCGTCGCCCAGAACGCCGGTGGCGAAGCCCGGCGCGTCGCGGCCCACCAGCAGCAGGCGCAGCTCCGGCCGGTCCGGGTGCAAGCGCGCGAACGCCCGCAGGAGCGTCGGCAGGTCCTTGTTCGGCTTCGTGTTGCCCATCGAGAGCAGGTACGGCTCCCCGCCCGCCACGATCGCCGCGGGCACCGGCAGTGGTTCGACCAGCGCGAAGTCGTCGGCGGCGTGCGGGACCACGGCGACGTGTCCCGCAGCGTGCGGGTAGAAGCGAAGGATGTCGCACTTGGTCGCGTTCGAGTTCGCGAGGATCCGGTCCGCCTCGCCGCTCGCGCGGAAGTTCCAGAACCGGTACGCCGCGCGGCGGACCTCCGACGGCATGACCTCGGGCATGGTGAGCGGGGTCAGGTCGTGGATGGTGACCGCGAGCGGGTGCCGGGCGGGGATCGGCGTCGGCACGTGCAGGCAGTGTGTGAGGTCGGGGGACACGCGCCGAACGATGGCACCGAGCTCGAGGCCGCCGGTCGGGTAGAACGCGTGCTTGCGAGCCTGTATCGACTCCGCTTCGGGCACCGGGGCGAGGGAACCCGCTTCGATCACCTGCACGATCTCGACACCATCCGCGCGCGCGAGCGCGCGGGCGAGCCCGGTCGAGTAGCGGCCGATGCCGCTCCAGGAGGCCATGCGGCAATCGAGCAGGACGCGCACGTTCACCCTCGTCCTCCGGCAGCGGTCCGTAGCTTCAGTCCGATTCGCACAAGGAGAGCCAGTGCCCGCAGATGGTAGAGCCCGCAGTACCGGTAGAAGCTCGCGCGGTAGGCAGCGACCGCCTCGGGTGACGAACCCCCGCCGGCCTTGCCCAGATGGTGGACCACTTCGGCCGCGGGCTCAACGACCACCGACCACCCGTGGTCGCGCATGCGATGGCACCATTCGACGTCCTCGAAGTACAGGTAGAACCCGTCGTCCATCGGGCCAGCATCCTCGATCGCCTCGCGGCGCACGAGGAACCCCGCGCCGGTGGCCCAGTCCACCTCGGTCGGCCGTTCGAAGCGGCGGGGGCTCATCCGCGTGTTGTCCCGCATGCGCTGCCACAGCCTCCAGACACGCAGGGCGAGCAGGCTTCGGAGCGTGGGGAACCGGCCGTAGGAGTTGGCTTGGACGCTCCCGTCCGGGTTCAGGATCGTCGCGCCGACGATCCCGACGCGGGGATGTGCGTCCGCGTAGCCGATGAGCTTCTTCAGAGAACCCGGCTGGATTTCAGCGTCCGGATTCAGCAGCAGGAGGTAGCGGCTGCCACTGGCGGCGATTCCCCCGTTGTTGCCAGCCGAGCACCCGTGGTCCCCGACGAAGGTCACGGTGATGCCCGGATGCCGCCGATGGACCCGCTCTATCGATCCGTCCGTGGTCTCGGTGTCGGAGATGAAGATCCGGGACACCGGCACGTCAGACAGAACGCTCGTCACAGCTTCCTGCAGCAGATCTCCGGCGTTGTGCGCCACGATGATCACGTCAACATCGGCGATCACGATCGCGGTCCTCCCCGTCGGACTGCCCGCGCATGGAGACGGACAGGACGAGCGAGCCGCCTACCGGCGCCCAATGCCACCGACTCGCACCGTCAGGCCGATCCGCGCGGCGAAGGCGAACATCCGTAGGTGGCACAGCCCGCAGTAGCGGTAGAAGCTCGCGCGATAGGCCTCCTGCGCCGCGGACGAG
>DATCGK010000182.1:0-4888 GCA_036508975.1 Candidatus Limnocylindrales bacterium | reverse complement strand
GTCCAGGGCGTGTGCGCGACCGGGTTCATGGGGATCAGGTTGACATGCGCGAGCTCGCCGCGGAGGAGCTGCGCCATCGCGTCGGCGTCGAGGTCCGTGTCGTTGATCCCCTCGATCATCGTCACCTCGTAGGTCACTCGGCGACCTGTCGTCTCCGCGTGCTCGCGGGCGGCCTCCACCACCTCCTCCACCGGCCAGCGCCGGTTGAGCGGCACGAGCACGTCCCGGAGTGCGTTCCGTGCGGCGTGGAGGCTGACGGCCAGCGTGAACTGCGGCCCGAGGGCGGTCAGGCGGCGGATCCCGGGCACCACGCCGGACGTGGACACGGCGATGTGGCGTGCCCCGAGCCCGAAGCGCTTCGGATCGTTGAGCGCAGCGATCGACTCGAGGACGCGGTCGAGGTTGAGCAGCGGCTCGCCCATGCCCATGAACACGACGTTCGTGAGGCGCTGCCCGTTCGCGGCCAGGCGCCGCGCGGCGTGACGCACCTGGTCCACGATCTCCGCCGTCTCCAGGTCACGCTCCATGCCCAGCTCGCCCGTCGCACAGAACGGGCAGCCCACGGCGCAGCCCGCCTGCGACGAGATGCACAGCGTGTGGCGCTCCCGGCTCTCGCCCCGTGCCGGGTAGTGCATCAGCACCGACTCGACGAGGAGCCCGTCGGAGAGGCGGTGGAGCGCCTTCTCGGTCAGGCCGCCGTCCGTGACGCGGACCTCGGTCTCGCTCATCGTGTCGAAGCAAAAGGCCGCGTCGAGCTCCGGGCGGAGGGCCGTCGGCAGGGTCAGGATCTGGTCGAAGCTCTCCTGGCTGCCGCGCCACGCCGCGTCCTGCACCTGGCGGGCGCGGTAGGCGGGCTGATCGTGGGCGGTGAACCAGGCCCCGAGCTCCTCGGGAAGCAGGCCGGTCACGCCCGGACGTTCATCGCGGGGACGGCTCGCGGACGGGGCCGGGCGCAGGCCGTAGCTGGGGAGGCCCGTCGGCCGGGGTTCGGTCATCGCAGCCGATGATGACACGGGTGGGGCTCAGGCCGGCCTGCGCCGCCCCCGCAGGTAGTCGGCCCCGCTCATCGGACGCCGGCCCGGGGGTGTCACCGCGTCCAGCACGAGGCGCCCGTCGGCGGTGGCAAGGGCCGGCCGGTCCCCGTGGGGGACGACGCTCCCGGGCACGTCGCCGGGCTCCGACGGCGCAACAGAGGCCGCGGTGACGACCAGTCGCTCCCCATCCGACTCCAGGAACGTCCCGGGCCAGGGCAGGAAGGCGCGGACCCGGCGCTCCAGCGCGGCGGCCGGCACCGAGGGATCAAGGCGCCCGTCCTCCCGGCGCAGCGGGCGGGTGATCGTCATGCCCTCCGCCGGCTGCGGCCTCGCGACGAGAGTCCCGTCAAGCCACGGATCGAGCGAAGCGGCCAGCAGCTCCGCGGCGACGACGGCCAGCCGCGCCTCCAGGTCCGGGGCGGTCTCGTGCCCGAGGAGCGACACCGGCGCCTGCGCCACGATTGGTCCCGTGTCGAGCCCCACATCCATGCGCATGAGCGTGACGGCCGTGATGGCGTCGCCCGCGAGGATGGTGGCGGGCACCGGTGATGCGCCTCGCCAGCGCGGCAGCGCGGACGGGTGCAGGTTGAGCGCGCCGTGCGGAAGGTCCAGCAGGGCCGGCGGCACGATCTGCCCGTAGTCGGCGAGCACCACGAGCCCCGGCCGGAGCGCGAGCACCGCCTCGACGGCCCCGGGGGCACGCAGCCGGGCGGGCGTGAGCAGCGGGGCGAGCCCGAGCTCGAGGGCGAGCGCCCCGATCGGCGTGGGGGTCGGCACCTGGCGCCGGCCGACGGGTCGGGTGGGGGCCGTCACGATCCCGACGAGCTCGACGCAGGGATGTGCGGCCAGGCGGCGCAGCGCCGGTGCGCCGAAGGAGCCGCTGCCGAGGAAGACCGTCCGGACCCGTTCGACGTCCGACGGTCCGGCGGTCACGCGAGCGCCCGCCGCGCTCCGCGGATGTGGGCGCCCTCGTCCTCGTCCTCGTCGTCGTCACCCCGGCCCACCGGGATCAGCTCCTCCATCGTGTCCAGGTAGTCGATGTAGAGCTTGCCCTCAAGGTGGTCCAGCTCGTGCTGGAGCGCGCGGCCGAGGAGGCCCGACCCGGCGACCTTGAACTTCTTGCCGACCCGGCTCTGGGCGACCACCCAGACCTTCTCCTTCCGCGTGACGTACGCCACGTAGCCGGGGATCGACAGGCAGCCCTCGAGGTCCCGATCCTCGCCGTCGGCGCGGACGATCTTCGGGTTCACCAGCTCGTAGAGGCGGCTGTCGACCTCGATGACGCAGGCGCGCTGCGCCTCGCCGAGCTGCGGGGCGGCCAGGCCGACGCCGGGCGCCGCCCGCATCGTGGCGGTCAGATCGTCCAGGAGCGAGTGGAGGTACTTGCCAAAGCTGTCCACGGTCTCGCCCTTCAGGCGGAGCCGCGGATCACCGAGGAGGACGATGGGTCGAACGGCCATGGCCGCAGTATACGAAACAACCGCCCGGACCCCGGAGGGGCGGGCGGCTGCGTCGCGCTGACGGGACCGGGTCAGGCGGTGGGGACCTCGTCGCCGGCGGGGGCCGGCTCCGGAGCCGCTTCGGCCGCAGGTGCCCCGGCTGCGTCCGCCGCGGCGGCATGCGCCGGTGCCTCGCCGCGCAGCTCCGCGGCGACGGACTGGGCGCGCTCGGCGAAGCGCTGGCCGACGTCCGTGGTCACGTCGGCGGCCTTGTGGGCGAGCGGGCCGGCCTTCACGGCGGCCACGGCGGCGAGCTCCGCCGCCTTCGCGCCAACCTGGCGGGCAACCGGGGCGGCCTGCGTCGCGATGTCCTGGATCATCGCCTCCAGCTGGTTGAGCCACTCGCGGGCCTTCCCGCTCGCGGCCGGCTCGGCTCCGTCGGTCGGGGCGTTCGCGATCGGCTCGTCGGCCGTCGGCTCCCCGGCGGGCGGGGTGGTGTCCTGCGGCTGGTCGGTCATGGTCGGCCTCCTTGCGGGCGTCTGGTTGTGTGACACCCCCATTGTGCCCGTCGCCGCGATTCGCGCATCTGCCGTCGGTCCCGTCCCCGGCGAATGAGCCTACATGAGACTCTCCGGATCGACGTCCACGCTCCAGGGCGACCCCGGCGGTGGCTCCAGGAGCCGCACGGGATCGGGGCCGCGCAGGATGACGTGGTAGCGCCACCGCTCGGCGCGCCTGGCCACGTACGCGGGTGCGGGCCCGACCACCTGGACGGGCAGGGCCAGCTCCGCCGCGCGGGCCCGCAGCCTGCCGGCCATCGCGACGGCCTCGCGCTCGGCGGCCTCCCGGTCCTCGAGGCCAACCGTGAGCTTGACCAGCCGGCCGAACGGCGGCGAGCCGAACCGCTCGCGCAGGTCGAGCTCCTCGTCGTAGAAGGCGGCCGCGTCGTCCTCGACGACGGCCCGGATGGCCCGGTGATCCGGCCGGTAGGTCTGGATGATGGCCAGGCCCGGCCGGTCTCCGCGCCCGGCGCGCCCCACGGCCTGCGCGAGGAGCTGGTACGTCCGCTCGGACGCCCGCTCGTCGGGGAGATTGAGGGCGATGTCGGCCGAGACGACGCCGACCAGCGTCACCTCGGGGATGTCGAGCCCCTTGGCCACGAGGCTCGTCCCGACCAGCACGTCCAGCCGCCCATTCGTGAAGTCGTCCAGGACCCGGTCCGCGGCGCCCTTCCGCTCGACCACGTCCCGGTCCAGGCGCCCGACGCGCAGATTCGGGAAGCGGCCGCGGAGCTCCCGCTCCACCCGCTCCGTGCCGCCGCCCAGGTACCGGATCCGGGGTGATCTGCAGGACGGGCACCGTGAGGCGGCCGGCCAGGCACGCCCGCAGTGGTGGCACCGGAGCGTGCCGCCGGCCTGGTGGTAGACGAGGGGCCGGTCACAGTCCGGGCAGGCCTGGACGTGACCGCAATCGCGGCACACGACCACGGACGCCGTCCCGCGCCGGTTGATGACGAGGATCGCCCGGTCTCCGGCGGAGGTCTCCAGCTCCCCGATGGCGCCCGCCAGCGCGTCCGAGAGGAGCCCCCGATTGCCGGCCGCCAGTTCCGCGCGGAGGTCCACGGCCATGACCCGAGGCCCGGCGCCGGAGGGACGCGTCGGCAGCACCGCCCGCCGGTACCGCCCGGCACGCGCATGGCCCATCGACTCCACGGATGGGGTTGCGCTCCCCAGCACGACGGCGGCACCCGCGAGGGTCCCGAGCGCAATGGCCGCGTCCCGGGCCTGGAACCTCGGCGTGCGATCGCTCTTGTAGGCCGCGTCGTGCTCCTCGTCCACGATGACCAGGCCCACGTCACCGAGGGGCGCGAGCAGGGCCGTGCGCGTCCCCACCACGAGGTCCGCGTCACCGGCACGGATCCGTCGCCACTCATCGGCCCGCTCCCCCTCCCCGAGACCGGAGTGCATGACCGCGATGCGGACCGGAAGCTCCGCGCGCAGCCGGTCAACGATAGGCGTGGCGAGCGCGATCTCCGGGACCAGCAGGAGAGCCGCCCGACCCGCGGTGAGCGACACCGTGATCGCCTCCACGTAGATCGCGGTCTTGCCGCCGCCGGTGACGCCGTCGAGGAGGATCGGCGTGGCGTCGTGGCCGGCGATCGCATCCAGGACCGGCCGCAGGGCGGCGACCTGGTCGACGGTGAGCGACGAGCCGGCCGGCCGCGCGCCGCGGGGTGCCGCGGGGCGCCCCGCAAGGGGCCGGCGGGGACGCTCGCGGACCTCGGCCCGGAGCAGGCCGCGTCGGACGAGCCCCGCGATGGCGGCGGCGCCGTGGTGCTCTGCGGTTGCCGCTGCCGGGACGCCGTCGCGGGTCACCGCGGCGACGGGGTGCACCGTGCCGTGCGCGACGGTGTCG
>DATCGK010000181.1:0-5881 GCA_036508975.1 Candidatus Limnocylindrales bacterium | reverse complement strand
CTCGTCCGGCAGGATGGTGACACTGCTTGGATCGACGAGACGCAGCCGGCTCACAAAGACCGCGAGCACCTCTCGCGCCAGCGCCAGGTCGTAGTCCTTGCGCGCCGCGACCTCGGCCAGGTGCTCGGCCACCTCCTCGAGCAGGTCTGGCTTGCCGTACAGGCGCACCGTGCCAACCACGAGCGCGTCCATCAGGCCCGACCGCTTCCCGTCGGGCAGCGCATTGTGAATGGCTTCCCGGATGAGGGTCATTGAGTCGAGAACGACCGGCCAGAGATGCTCCTCGCGCAGCCGTGCCGAGGCGGCGGCGCCACTCCCAAGCACCGCGAGGTCCGTCGTTACGATCGGTCGGCGCTTGCCGGGTCGCTTGGTTCCCATGACCGGCAGCATGGGTGCGGGTGTCGCCGTGGGCAAGCCGCGGGGTCCGCCCAATCCGATTACCCCTCTGCGCGGATGCTGGTGCAGGCCGCCTCCAGAACCGGCCGTATCGTTGCAACCGGCGCTTGCTCGGCGCTCATCTCTTTGTGGTGTGCCTGGGCAACGTTGCCCTTGACGGTTGGACGATCTCGACGAGACTCCACCGTGACCATCTTGACGGGACTCGCTGACACCGCCTCCGCTCTCGGGGTGTCCGTTCGTTCCTTGCAGCGCCTGCGGGCTCGCGGCGTGGTCCCCTACTACCAGGATCGTCCCGGCGCCGCGTTGCGGTTTGACACCGGCGAGGTCCTGGCTGCCTTGCGGGTCGCCGCTCCACGGGCGCACACTGCGGTTTGTGACCCCAACCCCGCCCCCTCGACTACCCCACGTTCGCCATCGACCCGCCGAGCACCGCTGGGAAGCCCGTCTCCAAGTGGCCGGCCTGCGCCTCGTCTCATACGGCCACTCGGAACGCGAAGCGTCCGAAGCGTGGGTGAAGGCGTGGTTCGACCGACAAGCGGAACCCTCGCTTCCTTCGCCGAAATCCCAGCCGGAATCTGACGCCCCCGAGACAGTCGGAGACCTGCTCGACCGCTGGCTGAGCGAGTACGTCTCGCTCCATCTGGCTGGGCGCACCCTCGAAACCTACGAGGGGATCACTCGGTTATACCTGCTCCCCTACTTCGGCGAGATCGCCCTGGCTGACCTGCGCGCCGCGCACGTCCAGCGATACATCAACGAGATGATCGCGGCTGACCTGCCGACCACGACCATCGCACGGCATAAGACCACCATCCAGAGCGCCCTACGCTGGGCTGTGCGGCCCATGGGCTGGCTGGAACGGGTGCCGATGGCCTCAGTGACCGCCCCGACCCCTAGACCCGGCGTGAGCGCCCTCAACGCCCGCCAGCGCTCGCCTGACGTAGTGATCCCTAACGCGGACGAGGTGCGCCACTTCCTCGAGGTGAACCGGGGTGACTCGCTGTGGGCGCTCTGGTATGCCGGCTTCACGCTGGGTCTTCGTCCGTCCGAACTGATCGCGCTCGGAGAGGACAACCTGGTGATCGGGCCCAGCGGAAAGCTCACGTTCGTCACCATCCACCGCAAGGCCTACTTATCCCGGATACGGCCAAGACCCCAGCATCGGGATTGGGTAGTTGAGGAGCCCAAGCGCGCGTCCTACCGCACCCTGGAAGCCCCACGCTCGACCCTGGACGTTCTGCGCGATCAGGCCGTCAAGATGCGGCGTTGGCGAAAGCAACAGCGAAAGCAAGGGGGGTACCAGTGGCCCAAGCAATGGGTCGGCTGGCTCTTCCTTCGCTCGAATGGCGGCTACCCCTATGACCCCTCTGGCCTGCCCTGGTACATGACCCGGGCGTGCGAGCTGGCCGGGGTCGGAGACTGGCACCCCTCGACGATGCGGCACTTCTGCGCGTCCCAGCTCCTGGAGTCCGGTGTGCCGGTCATTCGCGTCGCCGCCTGGTTGGGCCACCGCAATGGGGTGATGGTGGAACGCACCTACGGTCACACACTGATGGGGGTCCGTGGGCAGGAGCCGACAGGGGCGATTCTCGACCGGATTCTGGGGCCAGTGGCGTCAGCTTTGGCGTCAAATCCGGGGTAGTCCCGCGAAACCGCCAGAACTGAGCACGTTCCGAGGCCGCCTGACGCCACTTCGAACAGTTTAGCAAACCGCTGCACTAGGCCTCTATGCGACCTCTCCGGGCCACGGCCGGCGGATTCTAGCAGACGCCGACGCGCGGCAGTCAGCGGATGTCTGCCCGCGAGCGGAGAGCCGGTGAGGCGCTCAGGGGCCCGGCGAGCGGGACTTCGACACGAGCGGGACTGCGCGTTGACAGGGTCCGCCGGCGGCGGCTATGGTCCGGGCACCGTGCAGGCGCACCACCACTTCTTCTTTATGGACCCGGCATGACCGACCGCGGGGCGTAGGCTCCGGGGCACGGCTCGTGCCGGGTGGAAGCAGGGGTCGCAAGCCTCTGCTTTTTTCTTTGTCCAGCACTCTGCCCGGCACGGGATCATCGGGACGCGAGGCGAGGCTACATGTTCGTCGTCATGTCGCTCGGGGCGAGCGAGGAAGCGCTCAACGCGGTTCGCAGCCTGATTCTCGACGAGGGCCTGACGCCCCACGAGAATCGGGGAGCCAGCGGCACCGTGATCGCCGTGCTCGGCGAAGGCGGCGCGCGGCTCGACCGGCTCGGCGCCAGGCTGACCGTCCTGCCGGGCGTGGCGTCGGTGACCCGGACCAACCGCCCGTTCAAGCTGACCTCGCGGGCGTTCCACCCCGAGGACACGGTGGTGGAGGTCGGCGGTGTCCGGATCGGCGATGGCTCGCTCGCGATCATGGCCGGCCCCTGCGCGATCGAGTCGCGGGAGCAGCTCTTCGAGACGGCCGACGCGGTCGCCGCCGCCGGCGCGGACGTGCTGCGGGGCGGCGCGTTCAAGCCGCGCACGAGCCCCTACTCGTTCCAGGGCCTGGGCCTCCACGGGTTGCGGCTCCTGGCCGAGGCGCGCGAACGAACCGGCCTCCCGGTGATCACCGAGGTGATGGAGCCCGGCCAGGTGGAGCACGTCGCCGAGTACGCCGACATCCTCCAGATCGGCGCGCGGAACATGCAGAACTACTCGCTGCTGATGGCCGTCGGCAAGACCGGGCGGCCGGTCCTGATCAAGCGCGCCCTGTCAGGCACCATCGAGGAGTGGCTGATGGCGGCGGAGTACGTGATGTCGAGCGGGAATCCGAACGTGATCCTGTGCGAGCGGGGCATCCGGACGTTCGAGACGGCGACCCGCAACACGCTCGACATCGCGGCCGTGCCGCTGCTGCACGAGCTGACACACCTGCCGGTGATCATCGACCCGTCGCATGCGACCGGCAAGCGCTGGCTGGTGGCCCCGCTCTCGATGGCCGCGGCCGCGATCGGCGCCGATGGCCTGCTCATCGAGGTCCACCCGCGCCCCGAGGAGGCGCTCTCCGACGGCGACCAGTCGATGACGCTGGACCAGTTCGCGGCGCTCGTGGCGGCCGTTCGGCCGGTGCACGACCGGGCCGCGCCGCTCCACGCTCCCCGCGGCGGTGCCATCGTCGCGGCCGGTTCAAGGAGCTGAGGACGACCGTGATCGGGGTGCCCCTCGCCGGCCCGATCACCGTGCGCCCCGCACGCCGGTTGCGCGGCGAGATCCGCCTGCCCGGCGACAAGTCGATCAGTCACCGGGCGCTCCTGCTGGCGCTTCTCGCCGCGGGAGAAAGCAGGATCACGGGTGCCGGCGACGGTCGCGACGTGCGCGCCACCGCCGGCGTCGTGACGGCGCTCGGCGCCAGCCTGACGCGCACCGGCGGGGATGCCCGCAACGTGGACTACCACGTCTTCTCGCCCGGCCGCGCAGCGCTCGTGGAGCCGGCCGGGATCCTGGACTGCGGCAACTCCGGCACCACCTTCCGGCTGGTCGCGGGCATCCTGGCCGGGCTGCCCGCTTTCGGCATCCTCGACGGCGACGAGTCGCTCCGCCGCCGGCCGATGGCCCGGGTGGCGGCGCCGCTCGCCGCGATGGGTGCCACGATCCTCGGGCGCGCCGGTGCGACGCTGGCGCCCTTCGCGATCACGGGCTCCGCCGCGCTCCGCGCCATCGATCACGCGACGCCGGTCCCCAGCGCCCAGGTGAAGTCGTGCGTGCTCCTGGCCGGGCTTGCCGCCTCGGGAACGACGGCGGTCCGCGAGGCGCTTCCCACGCGCGACCACACGGAGCGGATGCTCCGCGCCCGCGGCGTCGACGTCCTGACCGAGATCCTCGACGACGGTGGCGCGATCCACCGGGTCACGGGACCGGCGACGGTCCTCCCGCTCGATGAGCGGGTCCCCGGCGACGTGTCGGCCGCGGCGTTCTGGCTGGTCGCCGCCTCCATTCACCCCGAAGCGGACCTGCTCCTCCGAAATGTCGGGACGAACCCGACGCGGCGTGGGATCATCGACCTCTTGCGCCGGATGGGCGCCGAGATCGAGGAACGGCCGGTGGGGACCGGCCCGGGCGGGGCGTCCGGCGAGCCGATCGCCGATCTCGCCGTCCGGAGCAGCGCTCTTCACGGAATCGACGTGGATCCCGCCGAGGCCGCCGAGGCGATCGACGAGATCCCGATTCTCTGCCTCGCTGCCGCGGCGGCGTCCGGTCGCAGCCGGATCCGCGGCATCGGGGAGCTGCGCCACAAGGAATCGGACCGCGTCGACGGGATCGTCGCCGGACTCGCGGCCCTGGGAGCCCGGATCCGGGCGGACGGCGACGAGATCGAGATCGACGGTGGCCGGGCGCTCCGGGGAGCGGCGGTCGCCAGCCATGACGACCACCGCCTGGCGATGACGTTCGCCGTCGCGGGCCTCATCGCCCCGGGGACGACACACGTCGGGGAGCCCGGCTCCGCCGACGTCTCCTACCCGGGCTTCTTCGACGAGCTGGAAAGGGTGCGCGCATGACGAAGCGGATCGTCCTTATCGGCCATCCGGTGGCCCACTCCCTGTCCGGCGCGATGCAGCAGGCCGCGCTGGACTCGCTGGGCATCCCGGCGACCTACGAGCTCTGGGACCGGCCGGCGGCCGAGCTCGCGGACGCGATCACCGAGCTGCGGGGCGACGACTTCCTGGGCGCGAACGTCACGATCCCGCACAAGGAGAAGGTTGCCTCGCTCGTGGATCGCCTCACGGAGGAGGCGCACGCCACTGGCGCGGTCAACACGATCACGAAGGAAGGCCGCAAGCTGGTCGGCCACAACACGGACGTGCCGGGCTTCCGGGTCGCGCTGGACCGGCTGGTGGGCAAGCAGAAGATGCCGCGCCAGGCCGTGGTGCTCGGTTCGGGTGGCGGGGCCCGGGCCGTGGTCCACGGGCTGGTGACCGAGGGGTTCCAGCGGATCGTGGTCTTCAATCGCCACCTCCACCGGGCCGAGGCGCTGGTGAAGTTCTTCGGGCGCAGCGCCGCCCACATGGAGCTGCGGGCGATGCCCTGGCACGAGTCCATCATCGAGGCGGAGCTCGCGCGGGCTCGGGTCCTCGTCAACGCCACCTCCGTGGGGCTGGCCGGGGACGTCAGCCCGATCCCGGCCGAGCTGCTGCCGAACGATCTGCTGGTCCTCGACCTGATCTACAACCCGCCCCAGACACGGCTCCTGCGCGACGCGGCGGCCGCCGGGTGCGCAACCCAGAACGGCGAGCTGATGCTGCTGCACCAGGGGGCAGCGGCCTTCACGCTCTGGACGGGGCAGCCCGCGCCGGTGGAGCTGATGCGCGAGAAGCTGGAGTCCGAGCTGGCGGTCGCGGCCGCCGAGGCGGGGTCCGCGGCCGAACCGGGTGATCCGGGAGCGGGATGACGGCGTTCCGGTTCCTCACCGCCGGGGAGTCGCACGGGCCGGCGCTCAGCGCCACGCTCGAGGGGCTCCCCGCGGGCGTGCCCGTGACCG
>DATCGK010000180.1:0-2497 GCA_036508975.1 Candidatus Limnocylindrales bacterium | reverse complement strand
GGAGGAGCTGGGGGCCTGGCTGGGCGACCCGTCCCTGGTCGCGGTGCTGGAGCCGCGGACCTCGCTCGCCTACGAGCGCTCGGAGCTGGTCCCCGACGAGACGGCCGCGCGCGTGGCGGCGCTGGCGGCGTGGCGCGGGGGCCGGGCGAAGGTCCTGGTCGCCAGCGTCCAGGCGCTCCTCCAGGCGACCCTGGCCCCCGACGACCTGCCGGCCCAGATCCGCACGCTCAAGCCCGGCTCGCGGGTCAACCTCGACGCGCTCCTGGCCGAGCTCTTCGAGCGCGGCTACGCGCCCGTCCTGGAGGTTGCCGGCCGGGGCGAGTTCGCGCGGCGCGGCGGCATCCTGGACGTGTTCCCGCCGTCCGCGGAGCTCCCGGTCCGGATCGAGCTGTTCGGCGACGAGATCGACTCGCTCCGCGCCTTCGACCCGACCGACCAGCGGAGCGTGGGGCCGGTCAGGGAACTCGCTCTGCTCCCGGCGACGGAGTTCCTCCTGCCGCCGGGTGGGGCCGGCGAGATCAGGGCGCGGCTGGGGAGGATGGCCACGAGGCTGCCGGAGCGCCTGGAGCTTGACCTGGCGCGGTTCGCGGGGGACGCGGTGCCGGAGGGCGCGGTCCACGTGACGGTGGGTCGCGCGCTCCCGGCCGGGGACGCCGCCGAGGTCTGGTGCCGGGTCGTCGCGCCGCACACGGGCCTCGACCACCTCGACCCCTCCACGCTGTTCATCCTGGACGAGCCCGGCGACCTGGCCGATTCGGCGGAGTTCCTGTGGCGCCAGGCCGATGAACGCCACGCGGAGCTGGTGGAGGGCGGAGACCTGCCGAGGGACTGGCCGGGCGCCTACCTCCCGCCGCGCGACTGGAAGGCACGCCTCCACGGCGCGCGGACGCTGGAGCTCACCTGGCAGTCCGAGGCGGGCACGGCGGAGGGCATGGCGTACGCGTCCAAGGGCCTCACCTCGGGCGACCTGTTCGGTTGGCGCGATCCGGTCCTGCCGCCGGGCCGGACGGAGCGGCTGGTGGACGGCGTGGAGCATTGGCTGAAGGAGCGGGCGCGCGTCGTGCTGGTGTCGGACCAGGCGCCGCGCCTCGCGGAGCTGCTGGGCGAGGCCGGGCACCCCGTCGGCATCGTCAACCGTATCGCAGAGGCTCCGCCGCCCGGGGCCATCGCGCTGGTGGAGCGGAGCCTCAACGGCGGCTTCGAGGGTGGCCCGGACGGCCTGGCGGTGGTCACCGACCGCGAGCTGTTCGGCACCGTGCGCATCCGGCGCCCGAAGGCCATGCGGCGCGTCGTCCCGCGCGACATCCTGGAGCGGCTGACGGCGGGGGACCTCGTCGTCCACATCGACCATGGCATCGCGCGCTACGAGCAGATGCTGCGGCGCGGCGAGGAAGGCCAGGAGCGGGATTACCTGGAGCTCTCGTTCGCGGCCGGGGACCGGATCTTCGTCCCGGTGGAGCAGATCAACCGGATCTCGCGTTACTCGGGCGGCGAGTCGCCGCAGCTGTCGCGCCTGGGTGGTACGGACTGGCTGCGCACGAAGCAGCGGGTCCGCAAGGCGGTCACGGACCTGGCGGAGGAGCTGCTCAAGCTCTACGCGAAGCGCGAGGCGGCGGACGGGTTCGCCTACGCGCCGGACTCGCCGTGGCAGGCGGAGATGGAGGCGTCCTTCCCGTACGAGGAAACGCCGGATCAGCTCCGGGCGGCCGAAGAGGTCAAGGCCGACATGGAGACGCGGCGGCCGATGGACCGGCTGGTCGTGGGCGACGTGGGGTACGGCAAGACCGAGGTGGCGCTGCGGGCCGCGTTCAAGGCCACGCAGGATGGCAAGCAGGTGGCCGTCCTCGTCCCTACTACCGTGTTAGCAGGGCAGCACTTCGCCACGTTCACGCAGCGCTTCGCGGCCTTCCCGATCACGGTCAAGCTGCTGTCGCGGTTCGTGGGCCCGAAGGACCAGGACGCGGCGATCGCAGGCCTGGCGAGCGGCGGCGTGGACATCGTGATCGGGACGCACCGGCTGCTGTCCAAGGACGTGGCGTTCCGCGACCTGGGCCTGGTGGTGGTGGACGAGGAGCAGCGGTTCGGGGTCGCGGCCAAGGAGCGGCTCAAGCAGCTGCGGTCGGCGGTGGACGTGCTGACCATGTCCGCCACGCCCATCCCTCGGACGCTCAACCTGGCCCTGGCGGGCATCCGGGACATGTCCGTCATCGAGACGCCGCCCGAAGACCGCCTGCCGATCCAGACGCGTGTCGCGGAGGCGTCCGCCGGCCTCGTCCGGGACGCGATCCTGCGCGAGCTCGACCGTGGCGGCCAGGTCTTCTACGTGCACAACCGGGTGGAGACCATCGAGGCCCAGGCCGAGCAGCTGCGGCGGCTCCTGCCCGGGGCGCGGATCAGCGTGGGGCACGGGCAGATGGGCGCCGACCAGCTCGAGAAGGTGATGCTCGCCTTCGCGGACGGCGCCGCGGACGTCCTCGTCTGCACCACGATCATCGAG
>DATCGK010000179.1:0-2182 GCA_036508975.1 Candidatus Limnocylindrales bacterium | reverse complement strand
ACTTTCGTCGGTTGCAGTGAGGTACCGGGACGGTGCCCTTGCAGTCGAACCGTAACCCAAAGCGGCTGGCGACACATCCGAAGAACCTCCATCATCGTGCGCATCGCTCCCTGCACCCCGTGGGCTTCCAGAATACCGGCTGACGCGAGGGGCGAGAGCACACGGACAGCAGGCGGAGGGCACGATGCGCGAGATCCAGGCGGCCGTCATCGAGCAGGCGGGCGTGCCCGTGGTCATCGAGACGCTGTCGCTCGCGGACCCGGGTCCGGGCGAGGTCCTCGTCCGGATGACATCGGCCGGCGTCTGCCATTCCGACCTCCACGTGCGCGACGGCCACTGGGAGCGGCCCGGACCCATCGTCATGGGCCACGAGGGCGCGGGTGTGATCGAGGCGGTCGGACCGGGTCTGGATCCCGCCGTGGTCGGCCGGTCGGTCGCGCTCTCCTGGTACGCCCCCTGCCTCCGCTGTCGCGAGTGCCAGCGGGGCCGCCAGTGGCTCTGCTCGGGCTCCCCCGCCCTCCACCACGCGCAGGCGGACGGCACCACGCGCCTCTCCCGGGCCGATGGCTCACCGGTCCTCGCCTACCTCTCGATCGGCACGATGGCGTCCGCACAGGTCGTGCCCGCGACCGCGGTGGTGCCGATGCCCGACGGCGTGCCCCCCGAGGTCGCGGCGCTCATCGGGTGCGGTGTCTCGACGGGCGTCGGGGCCGTGGTGAAGACCGCGGAGGTCCAGGCCGGCTCCACCGTCGCCGTCATCGGGCTGGGGGGCGTGGGGCTGTCGTGCGTCATGGGCGCGGTGCTCGCGGGGGCCGCGAAGATCATCGCGGTGGACGTCAGCCGGGCCAAGATCGACCTCGCCGACGAGCTCGGGGCGACGCACTGGGTCCATGCCGACCCGTCGAACCCCGTGGCCACCATCGACGGGATCAGGTCGGCGGCGGGGCACGGCGGCCCGGACTTCGTGTTCGAGGCCATCGGCCTCCCGGCCACGATCTCCCAGGCGATCGCGGCGCTGCCGCCCGGTGGCACGGCCGTCCTGGTCGGGCTGACGCGGTTCGGCCAGAGCGCGTCGTTCGAGGCGTTCCCGTTCGTGGACGGCGGGCGCCGGATCCTCGGCTCCAACTACGGGTCTGCGGTGGCGGCCATCGACTTCCCGCGCTACGCGGAGGCGTACCTCGCGGGCCGCCTCCCGATCGACCGGCTGATCGACCGCCGTCTGCCGCTGGACGACCTCGAGGACGCGTTCGACCGGCTGCGCTCGGGCGGTGCGGCTCGCCAGATGGTGATGTTCGAGGGATAGCGGAGGCGGGACGGTCGAGTCCGGCGGGACGGTCGGGTTCGCCCGACCGCCTCGAGCAGGGACACGAGCTGCTGGCTCACCTCCGCCCGTTCCGCCACGTCCACCTGGCGCAACCCGAGACGGCGGCGGATGACCCCCATGAGCCTGCCGATGGCTACGTCGTCCATCGGGCAACGATGACGGCCGCCTCTTACGCCGGCCTCACTCAGAACTTACGCCGGCCTCATCCGCGGCTTACGCGCCGCCCAGCCGCCGCCCGCCGCCCGTCCGCCGCTACGGGACCGAGACCGGCGAGACGATCCCCGGCCCCGCGAACACGTCCGGCCGGACTCCGAGACAGATCGCCGACGACCTCCACGCCGCGCTGTTCCTCCCGGACGCGGCGCAGCGCGCCTCCACCGCCACCACGGTCTGCGACGGCGCGGGCCTGATCTCGGGTGGCGCCGCGCAGCAGGGCACGTTCGCGCAGCAGGTGATGCAGGTCTACAACGAGACCTACGAGGTCGCCGACCACGAGACCCTGCTGCATGCGATCCGGTACCGCTGCGCGGCCGATTCGTTCTGGACGCTGATCAGCGTGTTCTCGTTCACCAGCGACACGATCATGGGCAACGAGTCGGATCACACACACCCGGTGGAACCGCGGAACCTGCGCTTCGTCCTGGACATGATCCGCGAACACCGCCCGGAGGTCACCCGGGGGCTGCGGCTGCTGCGATGAACGACCTTGCGTACCGGCGGGTCGCCGGTGGTCTTGACCCGGTCCGCGACGTGCTCCTGTGGCAGGGCCCGGAGCTGGGGGCGGAGCCGGCGGTGGTCTGGCGCTCTCGCGAGGCGACGGCGGGGCGGTTTGCGCCAAGGGAGGCCTCCGGGGCTCGC
>DATCGK010000178.1:0-8209 GCA_036508975.1 Candidatus Limnocylindrales bacterium | reverse complement strand
AGATCTTCGACGAGGTGCTCGTCCTGATGCGGGACGATCCGGCCAACGTGGACCCCGGCACCCGGATCCTGTTCGCCGCGCACTACCTCGAGCGGATCGGCGACCGGGTGACGAACATCGCCGAGGACATCGTGTTCCTTGCCTCGGGCGAGGTGGAGGACCTGAACCCGTGACGGGAGAGGGGGCCACGGGCGAGTCGGGGACGGAGGGGGCCACGGGCGAGCCCTCGACGAACGCCCGGCCCCTGCGCATCCTCGTCGTCTGCACCGGCAACAGCGCCCGGTCGATCCTGGGCGAGGCGCTGTTCCGCCACCTGGCCGGGGACCGCGTGGACGTCCGGTCGGCCGGCACGGAGCCCAGGGGCGTCAACTCGCTGACCCTGCGCGTGCTCGAAGAGGCCGGGGTGTCCACGGCGGGGCTCAGATCCGAGGCGGTGACCACCTACCTCGACCAGCCGTGGGACTGGGTGATCACGGTCTGCGACACCGCCCGCGATACCTGCCCGTACATACCGGGCGCCCGTGCCCGGGTGCACTGGAGCCTTGCGGACCCCGCCGCCGTGACCGGCACGGAGGCTGTGCGTCTCGACGCCTTCCGCGCGATCATGGGGGAGCTCGACACGCGGATCCGCCGCTTCCTGGCGGAGACCGGTGCGGTGCCGGGCCTGGACCCTGCGGAGGTCGAATGATCGCGCTCCACCTGCTCCGTCACGCCCACGCGGGCGACCCCGCCCGCTGGCACGGTGACGACGACGTTCGGCCGCTCTCGGAGAAGGGGCGCACCCAGGCGGAGCAGGTGGCGAGACTTCTGACGAAGACGACCGAGGCACCCGACCTGTTCATCACGTCGCCCAGGGCGCGCGCCCTGGAGACGGCCGAGATCGTGGCCAGGGCGCTGAAGGTCGAGGTGGTCGTGGACCGGCGCCTTGCAGGACCGCTCGATCCGGGTCTCGTGACGGACATCCTCATCGCGGCAGGACCCGCGGAACGGCCGTGCATCGTCGGGCACGATCCCGAGTTCTCGGAGCTGCTGGGCGAGCTGCTGGGCACGGCCGCGATCCCGATGCGCAAGGGCGCGCTTGCGCGGGTGGACTTCGACGGGCCGGACGTGACGCGCGGCCGCGGGACCCTTCGCTACCTCATCCCGCCGGAGCTGATCCCGGCACGCTGACGGCTTCCCCGTCGCGCGTCCACTGCCAGCGCATGACGTGCGTCAGCGGGGCGCCCGGCTCCACGACCTCGGGCGCCAGGTTCGGCCCATCAGGCGGCCCGCTCTGGGGCTCCACGCAGACCGCGTGCTCGGGCATCGTGTAGACCACCAGCCACCGGCAGGTCGACGAGACCTTCAGGCTCAGGCGACCGGGCCATTCGAGCACCGGCCACTCCCGGATGCCGGTGAAGGCGTCGTCCCAGGGGCCCGGAGGCGGCGGGACGCGCTCGCCGGTGGGGATCCCCTCCGCGTCACGGACCAGCATCTCGTCAGCTCGGAAGCGCAGCCGCACCGGCTCGTCGGCCTCCGCGAGGACCCGCCTGAACCACGGGTGCCAGCCCAGAACGGCGGGCATCGGCTCGTCGGCCTCGAGCGTCATCGCCACCTCGAGGCCGTTCTGGTCCAGCGCGAACCGCTGGGTCACCCGCCCCCGGAACGGCCACCGCCCGTCGAGGTCCACGGCGAGCTCCACGGCGGTCGTTGCCGCATCGACCACGCGCCACGGCCGGTCGAACACGACGCCGTGGATCGCGTGTGGCGGCATGCCGAGCGGCAGCCGGTGGACAGCGCCCCGGAAGGTGAGCTCCCCGTGGCGGATGCGTCCCGCCCAGGGCGCCATGGGGTAGCTGCCCCAGGTCATCGGCGAATCCAGGCCCCCGGTGACCAGCAGCTCGCGCCCGTCGATCACGAGCGATCCCAGCCGGCCGCCCGCGGCCGGCAGCACCACGGCCCGCGCGCCCGCAACCTCGAGGGCCAGGAGCGCCTTCCCGGCGGTCATGTCGTGACCCCCGTCCGCCGCAGCACGGGACGCCTCGGCCGTCGTCGGGGCCGACAGACGCAGTCGCGCCGCCCGAAGGTTCGGGCGGCGCGACCGGGAGGAGGAGCGTGGTGCATCGCTGCGGCGTGAGGGACCAGGCGGAGCCCAGCCCGGGTCAGCCTGCCTTGTTCTTGCTCGAGACGTCGAAGTACACGGCGAACAGCAACACGAGCGCCTTGATGGCGAACTGGTAGTCGATCGGGATGGACATGATGCCCATGCCGATGTTCAGGACCCCGAAGAAGATGGCGCCGATGACCGTCCCGGCCACGGTTCCCACGCCGCCGTAGGCCGACGCGCCGCCGACGAAAGTTGCCGCGATGACGTCCAGCTCGAAGCCGTAGCCGGCCTTGGGAGTGGCCGAGTTGAAGCGCGCGGCAATGATCAGGCCGCCGAGAGCCGCCAGGACGCCCATGTTGATGAACGTCAGGAAGACCATCAGCTTGCTGTTGACGCCCGAGAGCATCGCGGCCTTCGCGTTGCCGCCGACGGCGTAGATCCGGCGCCCGATGACGGTCCGCAGCGTCAGGAACATGTAGAAGCCGATCAGGATGAACGCCAGCAGCGCCACGATCGGCAGGCCCTTGTAGCCCGCGAGCCGGTAGGCGATGAACATCACGCCCAGCACGATGGCGGCGTTGCGCGCGATGAACGAACCCATTGACGGGACGCTGAAGCCGTACTTGACCTGCTCGCGCCGCGAGCGCCAGCCCATGAACACGACAGCCGCGCCGAGCAGGACACCGAGCAGCAGGGTGGTGAGGTTGAGGTCGCCACCGCCCAGCGGGATGACGAGCTTGATGCTGCCGATCGACAGCAGCACCATGTCGACCGCCCCGAACGGATCCGGGATCCTGCCGATGATCTCGGGCACGAACCCGGACGAGATCGCCCGGAAGCTCTCGTCGAACGGGCCGACCGGCTGCCCGCCGAGCATCCACAGCGTGGCGCCGCGGAACAGGAGCATGCCGGCGAGCGTGACGATGAACGACGGGACCCGCAGGTACGAGACCCAGACGCCCTGCCACACCCCGATCAGGCCGCCGGCGATCAGCGTCATGGCAACCGCGAGGAGCGGGTCCAGGTGGTAGGTGGCCATCAGCACCGCTGCGATCGCGCCGAGGAAGCCGGCGACGGAACCGACCGACAGGTCGATGTGGCCGATGACGATGATGAGCAGCATCCCCAGGGCCATCACGAGGATGTAGCCGTTCTGGAGGAAGATGTTGGTGACGTTGAGCGACTTGAGCATCACGCCGCCGCTCGTCAGCTGGAAGAAGACGACGGCGAGGAGCAGGGCGACCATCATGACGGAGCCGCGGACGTTGAGCCCGATCGACTTCCACAGGCTGTCGCGCGGCTCCGGGGCGACCGGGGTCACGACGGGGGTGGGACTCTCGATGGGTGCGCTCACAGCACGACTTCCTCAGCTCCGGCGCGGGCGAGCCGCATGATGGCCTTCATGATCGACTCCTGCGACGCCTCGGCCGCGGGCATCTCCGCGGCGATCCGTCCGGCGGCCATGACGTAGATGCGGTCCGAGATGCCCAGGACCTCCGGCAGCTCGGACGAGATCATGATGATCGCCTTCCCCTCGGCAGCGAGGCGGTTGATGATGGTGTAGATCTCGTACTTGGCTCCGACGTCGATGCCCCGGGTGGGCTCGTCGAGGATCAGCACGTCCGGGTTGGCGAACAGCCACTTGGACAGGACGACCTTCTGCTGGTTCCCTCCGGAGAGGTTGACCGCGAGCTGCTTCACGCTCGGCGTCTTGATGCTCAACGCGTCCCGGAACTGGTTGGCGACCGTGATCTCCTTGGGCGCGATCAGGACGCCCCTGCTGGACACGCCCCCGAGGTTCGCGAGGGTGATGTTCGTCTTGACGTCGTTGATGAGGATCAGGCCGTAGGTCTTGCGATCCTCGGTGGCGTAGGCGATCCCGGCGGCGACGGCCTTGGGGACGGTACTGACGTCCACCTCCTTGCCGCGCATCAGGACCTGGCCGCCGACGACGTGCCCCCACGACCGGCCGAAGACGCTCATGGCGAACTCCGTCCGCCCGGCGCCCATCAGGCCCGCGATCCCGACGACCTCGCCCGCCCGCACGTTGATGCTGACGTCGTTGATCACCATCTGGTCGCTGTAGACCGGGTGGGCGACCTTCCAGTTCTTCACCTCGAGGAGCACTTCGCCGATGTTCGCCTCGCGCGGCGGGAACCGGTGCGTCATGTCACGGCCGACCATGCCGCGGATGATCCGGTCCTCGGTGACGTCGCCGCCGCGAGCGTCGAGCGACTCGATCACGGCACCGTCCCGCATGATGGTGATCGTGTCCGCGACCGACTCGACCTCCTTGAGCTTGTGCGAGATCAGCACGCACGCGATGCCCTGGGCGCGGAACTCGCGCAGCAGCTGGAGCAGCGCCTGGGAGTCGTTCTCGTTCAGGGAGGACGTGGGCTCGTCGAGGATCAGCAGCTCGACGTTCTTGGACAGCGCCTTGGCGATCTCGACCAGCTGCTGCTTGCCGACACCCAGGTGGCTGATCTTGGTGGCGGGCGACTCGTTGAGCCCCACCTTCGCAAGCAGATCCTTCGCCTTCGAGTGCGAGAGGCCCCAGTTGATGACGCCGTGCGTCGCCTGCTCGTTGGCCAGGAAGATGTTCTCGGTGATCGAGAGGTGCGGGATGAGCGCCAGCTCCTGGTGGATGATGACGATGCCCTGGTGCTCGCTCTGGCGGATGGTGTGGAACCGGCACTCCTCGCCCTTGAAGAAGAACTGGCCGTCGTACGTCCCATACGGGTAGACGCCGGACACGACCTTCATCAGGGTCGACTTGCCGGCCCCGTTCTCGCCGACCAGCGCGTGGATCTCGCCGGAACGCACGGAGAAGCTGACGTCCTTGAGCGCCTTGACGCCCGGGAACTCCTTCGTGATGCCGCGCATCTCGAGCAGCACGTCGCTCAAGGGAACCGCCGCCTCCTGCTGCAAGGGATGGGTAAGGAAACGCGGGTGTGCGTGGTCGTCGACCGCCGCACACCCGCGAGTGTAGACGCGTTGGCTGGTGCCTAGTTCGCGATCTGGGCGGCGGTGTAGTAGCCGGTGTCGACCAGGGCCTGGGTGACGTTGTCCTTGGTCACCGATACGACCGGGAGCAGGTACGACGGGACGACCTTGACGCCGTTGTCGTAGGTCGTGGTGTCGTTGACGTCAACGGTCTGGCCGGTGAGGAGCTGGTTGGTCATCTCGGCGACCTTGGCGGCCAGGAGGCGGGTGTCCTTGAACACCGTGCTGGTCTGCTCGCCGGCGAGGATGGACTTGACGGACGGGAGCTCCGCGTCCTGGCCGGTGACGACCGGGCCGAGCTTGTCGGCCGCGTAGTAGCCGACCTGCTTGAGCGAGGCGATGATGCCGCGGCTGATGCCGTCGTACGGCGCGAGGACCGCGTCAACGCGCTTGTCGGAGTAGTAGGTGGCGAGGAGGTTGTCCATGCGGGCCTGGGCGAGGGCGCCGTCCCAGCGCAGCGTGCCGACCTGCTCCGGGAACTTGGTCTCCTTGCTCTGGATGACCAGCACACCGCTGTCGATGTACGGCTGCAGGATCGACATGGCGCCGTTGAAGAAGAACCCGGCGTTGTTGTCGTCCGGCGAGCCGGCGAACAGCTCCAGGTTGAACGGGCCCTTCTCGGTCGTCAGCTTGAGGCTGTCGACGATCGAGCCGGCCTGGGCCACGCCGACCTTGAAGTTGTCGAAGGCGGCGTAGTAGTCGACGTTGGGCGAGTTGCGGATCAGGCGGTCGTAGGCGAACACCTTGATACCGGCGTCATGCGCCTTCTGGAGGGTGTCGGTCAGGGTGGTGCCGTCGATGGCGGCGATCACGAGGACCTTGGCGCCCTTGGTGATCATGTTCTCGACCTGCGAGAGCTGGGTCGGGATGTCGTCCTCCGCGTACTGGAGGTCGGTCGTGTAGCCCATCCCCGTGAGGGACTTGACGAGGTTGTCACCGTCGGCGATCCAGCGGGCGGACGACTTGGTCGGCATCGCGATGCCGACGAGGCCACCGGCGGGGTTGACGGCCCCGGACGGAGCCACGGAGGCCGGGGCGGTGGTGGCGGCCGGGGCCGTCGTGGCGGCCGGGGCGGTGGTGGCGGCCGGGGCCGTCGTCGGAGCCGTCGTGGCGGTGCTGCCGCCGCACGCGGCGACGACGAGCGCACCGACCGCGAGGGCCGTGAACAGGTACTTCTTCATTGGTGTGCTGCTCTCCTCCTGGTGGGACCGGCAGGTCCCTGCTTTGCGCCCAGCATCGCCACCGGGTTGATCCGGCGCCTGTGGCGCCGGCCCGGCCCTGGAGCCTCGGGCCCCTGGTCGATCGGGCTGGACACGCTTGCCGTTATCGTTCCCGTGAACGATAACGCCCCGCATGCTACGCGCCCGGTCCGGGTCGCGTCAAGACGGTCTGTCAAGCCTACCTTGGTTACGAAACCGGGTCTTCAAGGTGACGTGTGGCACCCATCAGAGGCCCTTGGCCAGCAGCCAGTAGAGGTCGTTCCACCGGATCTGGTCGCGGAAGCCGTCGAGCGTGGTGTGCTCGTCGATGACGAGGATCTCGATCCCGGACATGGCCGCGAAGTCGCGCAGGTGATCTTGCGTCACGTCGAAGCCAAGGCTGGTGTGGTGGGAGCCGCCGGCGTAGATCCACGCGGCGGCGTTGGTCCGAAGATCGGGTCGCGGACGCCAGACGGCGCGGGCGACCGGGAGCTTCGGCAGGGGCTGTTCCGCCGGCACCACGTCGACGACGGTGGCGACCATCCGGAAACGCTGGCCCATGTCGGTGATGCAGGCGGCCACGGCGGGCCCCGGGTGCGCGTCGAAGACGAGCCGGACCGGGTCCTCCTTGCCACCGATGGACAACGGGTGGACCTCCAGCCGGGGGCGCTCGCCCGCGATGCTCGGGCAGACCTCGAGCATGTGGGCGCCCAGGATCAGGTCGTTCTCACCCGTGAGGTGGTAGGTGTAGTCCTCCATGAAGGACGTCCCGCCGGCCAGGCCGGCGGACATGACCTTCATCGCGCGGACCATGGCCGCGGTCTTCCAGTCGCCCTCGCCACCGAAACCGTAGCCGTCCGCCATCAGCCGCTGGACGGCCAGGCCGGGCAGCTGCTTGAGGCCGTGCAGGTCCTCGAAGGTGTCGGTGAACGCGGTGAAACCACCGTCGGCCAGGAACCGGCGCAGGCCAAGCTCGATGCGGGCGCCGTCCCGCAGGCTCGCCGCGCGGTCGCCACCCGGCCGGAGCTCTGCGGCGACATCGTACTCGTCCAGGTAGCGCGCGACGAGGTCGTCCACGTCGGTGTCGGAGGCCTCGTTGACGACCTTCACCAGGTCGCCCACGCCCCAGGTGTTGATCGAGAAGCCCAGGCGGCGCTGTGCCTCCACCTTGTCGCCCTCGGTGACCGCCACCTCGCGCATGTTGTCGCCGAAGCGGGCGATCCTGCCGCGCTGCCAGTCGGCCTTCGCACACGCCGCGCGCGTCCAGCCGCCGATCTCGGCCTGCACGGCCTCGTCGCCCCAGTGGCCGACGACCACCTTGCGCTCGAGGCGCAGGCGGGCCGCGATGAACCCGAACTCCCGGTCGCCGTGGGCGGCCTGGTTGAGGTTCATGAAGTCCATGTCGATGTCGGCCCAGGGGATCTCGCGGTTGTACTGCGTGTGGAGGTGCAGGAAGGGCTTGTCGAGCGCCTCCAGGCCCGCGATCCACATCTTGGCCGGGCTGAACGTGTGCATCCACGTGACCAGGCCGACGCACGCCGGATCCGCATTGGCCGCGCGGGCGAGCGCAAGGATTCCGTCCGACCCCGTGAGGACCGGCTTGGGCACGACACGCACCGGGATCGAGGGCGCTGCGTCGAGCGCGGCCGCGATGGCGTTCGCGTGGTCCGCGACGGTGGCCAGCGTCTCGGCACCGTAGAGATGCTGGCTGCCGGTGACGAACCAGACCTCGGAAGCCGCAAGGTTGAGCACGGAGGATCTCCCTGGGATGTGCGGTACAGCGGTCAGCGCTGGCCGTAAACGTTCATGTAGCGGTCGTGGAGCCGGGCGACGTCGTCCTCGGGCAGGATGTCGGGGGTTCCCAGCTGCAGGGCGAGGAACACGGTGGCGGCGACGTCCTCGGTCATGATGGCGGCCTTGA
>DATCGK010000177.1:0-2838 GCA_036508975.1 Candidatus Limnocylindrales bacterium | reverse complement strand
GATCGCCGCCCGGGCGCCGCTGATCCGGCCGCCACGCTTGAGGTACTCGAGGGTGTCGAGCGCCACGTAGAGGTCGATGTCCCTCTTGCGATCCTCGAGGATGGCCGCGATCTCCGCGCCCGACCTGCCCTCCGCCGCCAGGCGCGACCCGATCTGGGCCAGCATCCCCTCGCCCGCCGACGCCGACCGGGAATCCACCACGTGGATCTCCCTGTCCGGCCGCATGTCGCGCGCGATCTGGGCGGCCTTGAGGGTGGCGGACAGCTGGTCCGAGACGGTCACGCAGACCACGGACTCGGCCCCACCCTCGAAGGCCGCATCGAACACCGCCAGGAAGTCGCCGGCCGAGCAGGCGGCCGTGGTGGGGAACGGCGCGTCCGGCGCGGTCATCCGAGCCCAGAACTCGTCCGTGGTCATGGTGACGTTCGGCCGGTAGCTCTCGGAGCCGAAGCTCACGATGAGCGGCACCACCACGATCCCGTAGCTGGCCGCGACATCGGGCGGCATGTCGCTGACGGAGTCGGTGACGATCGCGACACGGGACACGGTCGAGGCTCCTCCATCGGGCTCGTCCGCCGGTACCCGGCGGGCGGTCTGCTCGTCGCCGGCGACGACGCCGCGGGGCTCACCCGCTTGGGCGCCGATCATACGGACCTGCAGCCCCGCGCGTCCGACCATCTCGACCGGATACGCTGCGACGGACATGGAGCGCCCGATCCTCGCCGTCATATTCGGAACGTTCACGCTGCGTCTCGCGACCGGCGTGACCGGGGCCATGCTCATCTACTACTACGCCGCGTTCCCGCAGTACGGGGGCGCCCCGGTGCAGGCGTGGCAGGTCGGGGTCCTCGGCGCGTTGTTCTACGCCTCGGAGCTGATCCTCTCGCCGGTCTTCGGGGTGCTCTCGGACCGGGTCGGCCACCGGCGGATCATGCTGGTGGGTCCGGCCTTCGGGGCGGTCGCGGTCGTCATCACCGCGCTCACGGTCAGCCTGCCCGTCATCGGCTTCACGCGGCTCCTCGAGGGTGGCTCGACCGCCGCGTCGGTCCCCTCGATCCTCGGGTTCATCGCCTTCGCGACCGCCGCCGACGAGATCCAGCGCGGCAAGGCGGTCGCCCGGTTCGAGGCGGCGACCCTCGCCGGCCTCCTGCTCGGCTTCGTCATCGCCGGCCCTCTGTTCGCCGCGCTGGGACCGATGGCATTCATGGCCAACGCCCTGCTCTACGGCGTCTCGTTCGCCATCTACCGCCGGGGGGTCCCGCGCGACGCCGAGCCGGAGCCCGCGGCGCGCGCACACCCACCCGGGGACGGCCTGCGGCGGTACGCCCGGATCCTGCGCGGCAGCCACGTCTGGCTCCTCGCCCCCACCTGGATCGCCATCAACGCGACCCTCGGCCTGTACACCAGCCAGACACTGTTCCAGCTGGTGCGGGTCCCGGACCCGGCGTTCTCCGAGCAGCAGCTGATGGGTGGGTTCGGACCCATCCAGGTCAGCGTCGGCCTCGCGATCGGCGGGCTGGTCTTCTTCCTGGGCCTCTTCTACTGGGGCAGCCGCTTCAAGGACATGGCGCGGACCGCGATCATTGGCCGGGGAATTTTGGGCGGCGCCGTGATGCTGGTGGCCGGGACGGGGATCAACCACGCGGCCAACCTGCCGGTACCGGCGCTGATGGGCTTGGTGGCGGTCGCCGGCGCGGGCCTGTTCGTCCTGGCGGGTGCGACCCCGGCGGCCATCGGCCTCCTCGCCGACATGACCGAGGCCTACCCCGACGACCGTGGCGCGATCATGGGCCTCTACTCGGTGTTCCTGGGCCTCGGGCAGATCCTGGGCAGCATCGCCGGCGGCGTGGCGGCCCAGTTCGCCGGCCTCGACGGCATCTTCGTCGCGTCGCTGGTGCTGCTGGGCATCGCGATCGTGCCGCTGCGGCGCCTCGCCCGGTACGAGCACCAGGTCGGCTCGCCCGCCGCCCAGGACGGCGGGGTCTCGGCCGGTGGCTGAGCGAACGCCGGAGGGTCTGACTGAGCGAACGCCGGAGGCTGAGTGGCTCGAGGCTGGGCGGCCGGTGGCCGAGCGTCCGGCCGAGCGTCCGGCCGACCCTCAGCCTGCCCTCGTGCCGGCGCGCCTCGTCCGGGGCGCCCGCGGGGCCGTCGTCGCGCCGCACCACCTCGCGACGGCGGCCGGCTTGGCCGTCCTGGCGGCGGGGGGCCATGCCGTGGACGCCGCGATCGCGACGAACGCCGTCCTGGGCGTGGTCATGCCGAACGGCTGCGGGGTCGGCGGCGACGCCTTCTGGCTGGTCTGGGACGAGGCAGCCGGCGAACAGGTGGCGCTCAACGGTTCCGGCCGGGCACCGGTGGGCATCGACCCGGACCGGCTCCGGGCGGCGGGCCTGGACCGGATCCCCCTCCGCGGCCCGCTCTCGATCACCGTCCCGGGCGCCGTCCGCTCCTGGGCCGACGCGCACGGACGGTGGGGACGGCTCTCCCGGGAGACGGTACTGGCGGCGGCGATCGAGCACGCGGCGGCCGGGTTCCCGGCCTGGAGCGGGCTGATCGAGTCGGTCGAGGAGACGGACGCCTCCATCGGCGACGAGCCCTGGACGGCGGGGTTCCGGCAGGTCTGGCGCCCCGAAGGACGGCCGTGGCGGCCGGGCGAGATCGTGCGGCTGCCCGCGCTTGCGATCACGCTCCGCACCCTGGCCAGCGAGGGTTTCGACGCCTACTACGACGGCGCCCTCGGCGAGCGCGTCGCCCGAGGGCTGGCGGCGGCCGGCGGCACGCACACGGCGACCGACCTGCGGGACCACCGGAGCACATGGGGCACGCCGATCTCCACGA
>DATCGK010000176.1:0-3332 GCA_036508975.1 Candidatus Limnocylindrales bacterium | reverse complement strand
AACGGGCGCCAGTCGTTCTGCTGCGGTGGCGGCGGCGGACGCATGTGGATGGAGGAGACCCGCGGTACGCGCGTCAACGCGGCCCGCACGCTGCAGGTCCTGGACACGGGCGCGGAAACGGTCGCCACCGCGTGTCCGTTCTGCATGGTGATGCTGCGCGACGGCCTGGACGAGGCCGGCCGCGGTGCCGGCACCGGGAGCCCCGTGTCGGCGCAGGACATCGCCGAGGTACTGGCGTCGGCGATCGCGCCGGTCGGGACGCTGGCCGGCCGGGACGTGCCGGAGGGTCGCTCGCTGCCGGTGGTGTGACCCGCGTCAGCCCCGCAGCGGCGCCCGGCAGGAGATGCAGGTCCGGTCCGTCCAGAGGTTGCCCATGCCGCACTTCGGGCACACCTTCTCGCCTTCCGTGGAGACGGCAAACGGGAAGGCGTCGTCCCCGGGCATCACCGTGGGCTTCGGACGGGTGCGCATCAGGCCCAGCAGGGCGAGCGCCACGAGCACGGCGACGGCGAGGAGGAGGAGCAGCTGGATCTGGTCCACGGCGGAGCCCTCACCGGTCCGACGTCCCCGCGGACCCCGCGGCCCGACTGGCCGGATCCGGTTCCGTCCGAGCGTACGACACCACCCCGTTCCCTGTCATCCCTGACGTTCGGCGCACCGCCACGCTGGTAGCATCCACCTGTGACCACGAACACCACGACCCACGGCTCGGTCCGTCTCAGCGACGAGCAGATCCTCCTGCGTGACGCCGTGCGCATCCTCGCCGACGAGCAGGTGGCGCCGCGGGCCGCCGCCATCGACCGCGACGCCGCCTGGCCCGACGACATGCGCCGCCTCCTGGGCGAGCACGACGTGTTCGCCATCCCGTTCGCGGAGCAGCACGGTGGTCTGGGGGCCGACCTGCTCACGCTCTGCCTCGCGATCGAGGAGCTGAGCCGGCGATGCGCAACGACCGGGCTCATGCTCGCGGTCCAGGCCCTGGGTGCCATCCCGATCCAGGTGGCGGGCACGCCCGAGCAGCAGGACCGCTGGCTCCCCGGGCTGGCCACGGGCGAGAAGCTCATCGCCTTCGCCCTGACCGAGGCCGAGGCGGGCTCGGATCCGTCGGGCATCCGCACGAAGGCCGTCCTCGACGGTGACGAGTACGTCCTCAACGGCTCGAAGCGGTTCATCAGCCACGGCTCGGTCGCGGACTATGTCGTCGTGTTCGCCGTCACCAACCCGGACGCGGACAAGCCCAGTCACCGCCTGTCCGCTTTCCTCGTCGAGACCGACCGCCCCGGCTTCAAGGTCACGCGCCTCGAGCACAAGATGGGGATCCGCGGCTCGCCCACGGCAGAGCTCGCCTTCGACGGGGTCCGCATCCCGGTCGCCAACCGCCTTGGGGCGGAGGGGCAGGGCTTCGGGATCGCGATGCAGACGTTCGAACGCTCGCGGCCGGGGATCGCCGCGCAGGCCGTCGGCATCGCCCAGGGCGCGCTCGAGGCGGCGGCCGGGTACGCCACGCAGCGCCGCCAGTTCGGCAAGCCGATCGGGGAGATGCAGATGGTCCAGGCCCTGCTCGCCGACATGGACGCCGCCACCGAGGCCGCTCGTCACCTCCTGTACACCGCGTGCGAGGAGATCGACGCAGGCAACCCGGACGCCGCCCGGTGGGCCGCCATCGCGAAGCTGGTCGCGGGCGATACGGCGATGCGCGTCACGACGGACGCCGTCCAGGTCTTCGGTGGCTACGGCTACATCGACGAGTACCCGGTCGAGCGGATGATGCGTGACGCGAAGATCACCCAGCTCTACGAGGGGACCCAGCAGATCCAGCGGCTCATCGTCGCCCGGTCGCTGCTCGCCAAGAGCGGCTGAGGGTGCGAGGGTGACGCCGGGGGTGCGAGGGTGACGGGGGTGCGAGGGTGACGGCGGGGGTGCTCATCTGGGCCGGGCTGCTGGTCGCCCTCCTGGTGCTGTTCGTCGCCGTCGCCAGGCGCATGGCCATGCTGACCGCGAGGACCCGCGAGCTGGAGCGGATCCAGCGTTCGGTCGAGAGCCTGGACCGCAGGCTCGGCGCCGCCGTGGATCCCCTGGTCGCCCGCCTTGACGGGATCCGGCGGCATCCCGGCGACGTCGAAGGCCTCGCCCGGGACCTGGGGCCGGCCCAGTCGATGCTTCGAGATCTCGCGGTCGAGGCGCGGGCACTGGAGCTGCCAACAGCGCTCGCGGCCCAGGGCGAGGTGATGGCCCACGAGACGGAGCGCGCCGTCCGGGCGGCCGACCTGGTGGCCCACGGCCTGGAGACGATGCTCGCGGCGCACGGGGGCTTCGAGACCGGGGCCCAGACGTCGCTCAAGCGCGGGGCGCTCAACCTTCGTCATGCGCGCGAGGTCTTCGGGCGGGCAGCCAGGGAGATCGCGACGCTGCGACCCGCAGACCTCGCCCAGGGCGCCCGGGCGGATGCGCCGAATGCCGATCCAAGGGGCGGATCGACTTACGGTGACGCCGCGGACGTGGACCTCGAGGGGCCCTTCGAACCCCGCATGTAGTGGTATTCTCTCGCGACACCACTAGGGCTAGTGGTTGGAGGACGGAGGGTCCATGCGCTGCCCCCAGTGCGCCGCCCGGGATACGCGGGTCGTGGACTCGCGGGACCTGGACGAGTCGGCGACCGTCCGGCGTCGCCGCGAGTGTCCCGCGTGCTCGGCGCGGTTCACCACCTACGAGCGGGTCGAGGCTGCCCGGCTCGTCGTCGCCAAGCGCGATGGCACCCGGCAGGAGTTCGACCGTGACAAGCTGGCGCAGGGCCTGGCCAAGGCGCTGACCAGGCGGCCGGTCGCGGAGGATGCGGCCGAACGGGCCGCGGACGAGATCGAGGGCGAGCTGCGGTCCTCCGGCCTGTCGGAGATCCCGAGCTCACGCGTCGGCTCGATGGCGATGGACAAGCTCCGGGCGCTGGACCACATCGCCTACATCCGGTTCGCGTCCGTGTACCAGAGCTTCGAGGACCTGGCGGACCTCAAGCGCGAGGTGGACCAGCTCTATGCCGAGGGCACGCCGAAGAAGGGGAAGGGGAAGCGAGGCGCATGAGCGTCCTGGCCGATCGCGACATCCGCACAGAGCTGGAGTCCGGCCGAGTCCGGATCCACCCGTACGACCCGGCGGACCTGCAGCCGTCGTCGGTGGATCTCCACCTCGACCGGAGCTTCCGCGTGTTCCGCAACAACCGGTACGCGTTCATCGACCCGCGCCAGCCGCAACCGGACCTGACCGAGCTGCTGTCGATCACGGACGACGAGTCGTTCATCCTCCATCCGGGCGAGTTCGTGCTGGGCCAGACCCTGGAG
>DATCGK010000175.1:0-11365 GCA_036508975.1 Candidatus Limnocylindrales bacterium | reverse complement strand
GGTCGCGGCCGCGCCCGAGCAGTGGTACAGCTTCAAGCCGATCTGGCCGTCCGATCCCGACGAGGCGCGGGAGCTCGGGGAGCGGGCGGCCGCGATGCTTGCCGGGACGACGGCCGGGCACGCCACACGGCCCGCAGCGGGGACCGCTCCAGGCCCGGCGCCCGCCGATACCGCCGGCAGCGTGGACGGTGACGTCCCGTGACCACCACGCCCGACGAGCCCCACGGCGACGGGATCGCCGAACCCGCACTCCTGGCGCGACCGAGCGTCCGTGGATCGCTGCTCCTGTTCGGGGCGAACGTGCTTGTCCGGCTGCCCGAGGCCCCGCTCGTCGCGGCTGCCGAGTCGATCGGGGAGATCTGGTACCGCGTCGCCCCGGGTCGCGCCGCACAGGCGCGCGTGAACCTGCGTCGGGCCTGTGAGGCACTTGCGGCCCAGGACCGTGGCACCCGCCTCGCCCGGCGCGCGGCCACGGACCCGGAGGCCCTCGAACTCCTCGTCCGGCGCGCGTTCCGTCATCTGGTCCGCTACTACCTCGAGGTTGCCCTCACCGGCGGCCTCGACGTCGAAACGTCCACCGCGCGGATCGATGTCGAGACGCCCGACGAGGTGCGCGACGCCCTGATGACGGGGCAGCCGGTGATGATCGTCGGGGCGCATTTCGGCGCCATCGAGCTGCCGACGATCGTCCTCTCGAGCCTCGTCGGCCACGCCGTCACCGCGCCGATGGAGACGGTCGCCGATCCTGGCCTCCAGCGCTGGTTCGTGGAATCGCGGAGCCGGGTGGGCGCCAACATCGTCCCGATCACGGACGCCCGCCGGACGCTCCTGCGAGCCATCCGCCGCGGTGAGTCCGTGGGCATGGTGGTGGACCGGGACCTGATGGGCAACGGTCTGCCGGTGCCGTTCTTCGGTCACCCGGCACCCATCCCGGCTGGCCCGGCCCTCCTGGCCATCGAGACTGGGGTGCCCGTGTACGCTGCCTCTGGGCGGCGCAAGAAGGGCGGCCGGTACGCCGGCCGGATGATCCTGGTGCCCGCTCCGGCCGAGGGCTCGCGCCGCGAGCGCGTCACCGCGCTCACAGCGGCGATCGCCGTCGCGCTCGAGTCGCTCATCGCCGACGCCCCGGAGCAATGGTGGGGAGCGTTCCATCCGATCTGGCCGGACCTCGACCAGGGTGCCCGCGCTGACTCGCGCGCCGACTCGCGGGGCGGGCTCCCGGGCCGGCTCCCGGGCCGAGACCCCGGCCCCCGCGTCGCAGCAGGCACCCGTGACGCCGGTGGGCTCGCCCGATACCGGTGTCCCGCAGGAGACGGTATGACCTCCGGACCCATCGACCGGCTCGGCCGAGCGGACCTTCACATCCACACCTGGGCGTCGGACGGGACCGCGTCCGTCGTGGAGGTCCTCGACAGTGTCGAGGCCGCGGGGTTCCTCGACGTCATCGCGATCGCCGATCACGAGCGGATCGACGCGGCCCTGGCTGCCCGTCAGATGGCCGCAGACCGCGGCCTCGGCGTCGCAGTCGTGGTGGGCGAGGAGATCTCGACCCGCGGCGGGCACCTACTCGGGCTGTTCCTGGAGCGGCCTGTGCCCGCGCTCAAGGGCCTGCGCTGGTCCATCGAGGCGATCCACGACCAGGGTGGCCTGGCGATCCCTGCCCACCCGCTGGTCCCGCATCCCATGTGCGCCCAGGGCTTCGCTCTCCGGCGACTGTTCGCCTCGGACGACCCGGCCGGCCGGCCCGACGCGATCGAGACGTTCAACCCCACGGCGTTCGGACGGTACCGCCACGGCAACGTCGTCCGGTTCGCGGCCGAGCTCGGCCTCCCCGAGTTCGGCGCCAGCGACGCCCACTCCCTGTCCGCCATCGGGAGCGCCTGGACAACCTTCCCGGGCCGGACGCCGGACGACCTCCGCGCGGCGCTCGTGGCGCGAGCCACGCGCCATCACGGCAGCTTCCACGGCGGCGTGGACCAGCTGGGCGTGTACGGCAACCAGCTGCGCAAGTACGGTCGGGGCTGGCGGGCAGAGATCCTCGGCCGGGTCCGGCGTGACGGCACGGGCCGCGATCACGGCTACCCGGGCGGCCATCTCCGGCCCCCGCGGTATACCGGTTCCGGGGATCCCGGCCAGTGAAGATCGGGCTCGTCTCCCCGTACGTCTACCCGCTGCCCGGCGGTGTGACGCAGCACGTCCGGTACCTCTACGAGAACCTGCGTCTCCGCGGGCACGACGTCCGGATCCTGACCTCGTCCCACGGCCTGCAGCGCAGCTCCGAGGGCGACGTCATCCGCCTGGGCAAGGGCTTCTCGATGCCGGCCAACGGGTCGGTCGGGACGATCACGCTCTCGCCGCGCTTCATCTCCCAGGTCCGCACGGCGCTCGAGCGGGAGCGCTTCGACGTCCTCCACTTCCACGAGCCCTTCGTGCCGTTCCTCTCGCTGGTGATCCTGCGCGAGTCACGGAGCGTGAACGTGGCCACCTTCCATGCATACGGAGGCTGGTCGCCTGCCTACGAGTTCGGCAGCCGGGCCCTGGGCGGGTACGCCGACCGGCTCCACGGGCGCATCGCGGTGTCGGCCGCCGCCCGCCACTTCATCGACCGCTACTTCCCCGGCGACTACAAGGTGATCCCGAACGGCGTCGACGTGGAGCGGTTCCGGCGTTCGGTGCCGCTTGCGCGCTGGCAGGACGGGACCCACAACATCCTGTTCGTGGGCCGGTTCGAGCCGAGGAAGGGCCTCCTCGACCTGCTCAAGGCGTACCGGATCCTGCGCAAGACCGGCTGCGAGTGCCGCCTGCTGCTGGTCGGCGGTGGCCCGCAGGAGCGCGAGGCGCGCCGCTACGTGGCGACCCGCCGCCTGCCCGGGGTCGAGTTCCTCGGTCGCGTCTCCGACGACGAGAAGACCCAGCTCTTCCGGACCACGGACGTGTACGTGTCGCCCGCAACCGGCAGGGAGTCCTTCGGGATCGTCCTCCTGGAGGCGATGGCCTCGGGGGCGCCGATCGTAGCCTCGGACATCCACGGCTACAAGGGGGTGGTGCGCCGCGGGCGCGAGGGTCTCCTCGTCCCGCCGCACGACCCCAAGCAGCTCGCGGCATCGATCGGCCGCCTCCTGCGAGACCAGGATCTCGCGGCGGAGATGTCCGCCGCCGGCCTCCTCCGGGCCGAGGAGTTCAGCTGGCCGCGGGTGACCGCCAAGGTGGACGAGTACTACGGGTTCGTGATCCGCCGGCTCGCCGCGACGGGCAGCCTGCCGCTCCACTTCACCGCCCCGGTGCCGCCGTCGCCCCGCCCCGTCGCCGTCGTGGGCGAGGCATCGCCCGGGTCCACGGTGAGTGTGGGCGACGGCCTGCATTCCGGACGCGGGTCCGGCGAGGACGGCGAGACCGCCCGATAGCGCGGGCCCAGGGCCGGCGCAGGCTCAGGGCCGGAGCCTGGATCAGGCCCGGTTCAGGGCGCGCCCGCCTCGCCGGCCGCGGCGTCGTCGTCCTCGGGTCTGTCCGCCAGCGCCTGGCGCCAGATCCATGTCGAGTAGCCGACCACGGCACACGCGATCACGAGGAACACGAGCAGCAGCGCGAAGCGCGGGTCCGCGAACGAGATCGCACCACTCCGGTCCACCGTGTTCACGGAGAACTGGAAGGGGTACAGGTACGTCGGCAGCAGCCCCTGGTAGGCGTTGACCATCGCGGCCGGCAGCGGGAGCGCCGAGATGTTCGGGTAGAGGATCGCGAGCCACAGCGCGGCGGCAGCGACCAGCCCGGCGACGAATCGTCGACCGTCCCGTGCGGTGAGGACCTGGAGCGCGACCAGGCCGAGCGGGATCGCGGCCAACAGCGCGATCAGCTCCGGGATGAGGCCCGGGACGGAGAACAGCGGGTCGGTCGACGGCAGGAGCCGGCTGACGCCCAGGGCCACGATGCCGACAACGGCCGTCACGGCCAGCGGCAGGAGGTCGCGCGGCTCCAGCGGCCGCCCGTCCGACCTGGGCCGGCCCAGCGCCGCGAGGAGCCGCACCAGCACGATCACGGTCACCAGACCCACGATGGCCAGCGCGGCGGCGGCCGGCGTCACGACCAGGTTCCCCGGGTTGCCGTTGCAGGCCTGTGAGCCCTTGTTGACCGCCTCCACGTCCGCCAGGACGCACAGCGGGAGCCGCAGCACCCAGAGGATCACCGGGCCCATGAGGGCAACCGCTGCCGCCACCCTCGCGAACTGCCAGGTGCGGCGCGACGCTCCGTGCCAGACCTCTGCAGCGAAGTAGCCGAGGGCCAGCACCACGAACGGAAGGCTCGTGTAGTAGTGGTACTGGAAGGCGGCGCGGTCGATGCGCGCCCACGAGATCCACTGGGCCAGGAACGCGATCAGGATCAGCGCCAGCGCGAGGCTCCGTCGCTTGAACGCCTGGTAGGCGACGAAGGCCATCGCGGGGATGCCCATCCACCAGATCACCATGTTGCCGGCGTCGTAGATGGCGGCCGCCGTGTCGTTCGCGAAGCTGCCCTGGTAGAACCAGACCGGCTTGAGGTTCAGCGGCCAGGCCCACCACGGCGAGCTGGCAGCGTGCGCCGCGGTCAGGTTGTTGTGGTAGCGGTACATGTCCCCGGTGAGGGCGAGCAGCGTCTGCCCATCGTGTCCGGGCGGCCACCCGGGGATGAGCTGGTGGTTCTCGATGAACGCCCAGGGCAGGTACGAGATCACGTAGACGACCAGCGGGATCACCAGGAGCGACACCAGCATCCAGGCGACCGGCATGCCCAGGCCGGCCCCGAGTCGGAGCCAGCCCTCGGCCGGCGGCGACGCCGGCGGGATGCGGGATCCCGGGTCGTCCGGGCCGGGCGCCGGGGCCATGGGGCCGAAGCCGGCGCGACCCGCGGCGTTGAACGCGAGGTATGCGGCCAGGCCGGCGACGATCAGCACGAACCCGAGCGACAGCGGTGTGACCAGGAGGGGCCCGAGCGCCACCCCGGCGTCCCCCTTGCCCAGGGCGATGGCCGTGAGCGCGAGCAGGATGCCCAGGGCCGGCGGACCGACGACCGCGATGCGCACCTCGTCATCGGACCAGGCGATCGGGTGGTACACCGTGACCACGACCGCGGCCATCGTGAGGGCGATCATGATCATCGTGAACACGAGGTTGCCCGACGCGGCGGTGTCGGCCGGGACGGCGAGCGCCATCCACCCCAGGACGGCCGTGAGGGCGATCAGGCCCATGATCAGCAGCACGCGGCCGAGCGCCGAGCGGGCGAGCACCAGGATCCCCAGCGCCCCGATGGCGTAGGCGGCGACCCACTTGGATGCCAGGGCGAGACCGAGGAGCACGCCGATGGCGGGCATCAGGAGCCAGAACGCCCTCCACGACCGACGCTCGATCCACAGCCATGCGAAGAGGAGATAGGCCGCGACGATGAAGAAGCCCGTGTAGACGTCGTTCATCGCGATGCGGCTCTGGACGAAGAACATCCCGTCCAACAGCACGAACAGCCCGACCAGCACCGCCACCGTTCGGCGCCGGAACAGGATCCGGCCCAGCAGGAACAGCACCGCCGCGGTCAGGGCGCCGAAGATCACGCCCGGCAGCCGCCACGCGAACTGGTAGCTGCCGACGTCGAGCGAGGCCGCCTTCCCGCTCGAGTCGAAGGCCAGGATCGCCCCGTGGCTGGTGGCGGGGTAGTCGCCGTTGTGGTCGAGGACCCAGGCCGACGGCAGGAACGGGAGCCGATGGTCGGCGAAGACGGCCCGGCCGTGCGGTTCCACGACATAGACGGTGGTACCGGTCCCGTCCGGCGTGGCACCGAGCACCTCGACCAGCTCCGAGGTGCCGTCGTAGATGATCCGCGTGCCGGCGCCGGGCAGCGGGAAGGTGCCGGTGACGCTGGGGCCGTCCTTGGCCTGATCGCCCGACGCGGCGATCACGGCAACCCTGGGCTCCCCGGTGGCGGCGTCGGTCGTGGTGACGTAGAGCTGCGTGCCCTCCTCCACCCCCGAGACGAGAGCCGCCGATTCGGCACCACCGTCGAGGGCAACGGATCCCGCGAGCGTCCCGCTCTCCGTCACGAGGTCAACACCCGCGGCCCCGGTGACGGCCAGCAGCGGCGTCTTGTCGATCCGGATCCCGGGCAGGCGGCCATCGTCGATGGCGGCCTGCAGCTTCGTCCGGAGGTCGCTGGTGAGCGCGATGTCCAGGATCACGCTGTCCGCGTCGGTCTGCGAGAGGGCGGCGAGGTAGCGGGCGGCGTCCCCGCCGGCGATGGCCGCCAGCTCGCTGGCAGCGGCCGCGGGGTCCGTCACGTCGACCGGGGCCACGAGCACGGCGTTGCCATCACCCATGGAGGCCATGTCCGTGGCACCGGCCACGACCAGCGTGCCGACGGCCGCGCCCGTCGCGGGATCGACCGCCGCCACCCGGTCGCCAGGCAGGAACGCCCCCAGCCGCTGGCCGTCGCCGAACGGGACGAGGCGCGAGATCGCACCGTCGAGGGTGCCCACCGGATCCAGCGTCGGCGGGGGGAGCGACGCATCGACGTGGCCCATCTGGTCGACCGCCGTGGCATCCACGGCGAGCAGCTCGCCGGCGTCCGTCCCAACATAGACCTTGAAGCCCGTCGCATCGAAGGCGACGGCCGACGCCCCGGGCACGGACCAGCGCGCGACGAGCTTGCGGGTGGTCAGGTCGAAGGCGACGAGCTCGCTCCCGGTGGCGACCCACACGCGGTTCCCAGCCCGGTCGGTGGTCCCACCCGGATCCTCGCGGCGCGGCTCGACGGCGGCGTCCCGCACCGGCACCCCGAGGTCGCTCGCGGCGGCGACATCGTGGCCCGCTAAGGCGACGATGCCGCCCGCGATGAGGTACTTCGCGAGGTGCGGGTGGGTCCACTCGTAGATGTTGTGGGAGATCCCGTAGCGCCAGTCCTGGAGGAACTCCGTTGCGGTGCGGGCGTGGTAGACCTCGTCGAAGTGCATGCGGGCCGGCTCTTCCAGGCGGTACATCCGCAGGCAGAGCGACGCCACCACCAGCACGACGAGGATCCACAGGTCCATGCGGTCCAGGTGACCGCCTCCCTCGCGGGTGAGCTCCCGGGACCGGTCGGGGCGGATCGGCGTCTCGCGCATCCGGGCCCGCACCCAGCGGATGGGCCCGAGCTCGCCCAGCGTCGGCCGGTCGTACCAGGCGGGAACACGGCGCGCGGCCGGCGGGGACGGATCGGCGGCGGCCGAAACGACCAACGGAACCCCCATGCCGGCTGGGGACGGCGCGCCCGCGGCCGAACGGACGGCGACCGCCCCGGTGGCCACGCTCAATCGGTCGGCCGGGCCCGCCGCTTCGTCCGCCTCCCGCACGGGCTCCTCCCTCACGGGTTCCTCCCGCCCGGCCATAAGCTCCAGGGCCAGGGAGCCCCGCGCGCGGGGCCGCAGCTGCACGAATCCCCAGGCGAACGCGGCCGTGTGCAGGATGGCGACCAGCGCCACGCCGGAGAAGGACCGGATCGTTGGCCCGATCCCCAGCCAGTCCGAGATGCTCGGGTTGTCCGGGTAGATCGTGGTGAGCACGACGTACATGTTGAGGAACGTCGCGACGCTGGCCACCACGTACACGATGCGCCAGCGCCACGAGAACGCCACCAGGATCGCGGCCAGCCCGAACAGCGGGAACAGGTAGCGCTCGTGGACGCGCGTGGGCACGACGAAGAACGCCAGCGCCAGGACGCTGACCCCGACCAGGATCGTCAGCCGGTCCGGGCGGCGGGCCACGGCCAGCGACGCGATCGCGGCCGTGGTGAGGAGGAGCACCGCCCCGACAAGCGCCGCCGGGATCGGCCCGAAGGCAGCCCAGCTGGCGGCATCCTTGACGGGCGCGTCGAAGATCCAGCCGCCCGCGGTCGCCATGCTCGCGCCGTCCACCGGGAACAGCGCCCAGAGGTTGTACGCGTTGACGGACACGTACGAGTACTGCGCCGCGGTGCTGAACACGAGGCGCAGGAGCGACGAGTCCAGGAACGGTGCGGTGGTGGAGAACGAGATCACCGAGAGCCCGAACGGGGCGGCGAGCGCCACGGCGGTCAGGAACCCGGCAACGCCCGTGGTGAGAATCCGGAGCGGACCTGCCGCCCGACGCTCCCACCCGATTCCGGAAGGGGCGGGTGCGTCCTCGTCGCCCCAACCGCCGGCCGGCCAGAGGGCACGGCGGATCGTCACCACGGCGACGATCGGGACGAGGATCGCCAGCTGCGGCTTGATGAGCGCCGCGACCACGGCGAGGATCGCCGAGCGCTCGCTCCGGCCGCGCCACAGCTCCCGGACGGCCAGCAGCAGGAACACCGTCCCGAAGCTATCCACCTGGCCCCAGATCACGGAGTCGAACCAGGTGATCGGGTTGAAGATGACGACGGCAGCTGCGATGGTCGCACGGCGCTCGGTGACACCCAGGTCGCGCGCCATCAGGTACACGACGTACCCGAGCGCGACATCGGTCAGGATCGCCGGCAGCTTGATCAGGTCGCCGATGCCGCCGATGATCCCGCCGATGATCCCGACCGGCCAGAGCGCATAGAGGTAGCCGGGCGTGTAGTCGGCATACGACGCGTTGGCGTAGAAGCCCCACGGGCCGTGGGTGGCCAGCGTCTCGGCCCAGTAGCGGAACAGCCCCAGGTCGTTCGAGAATCCGGAACCGCGGAGCGGTTCGAACGCGTATGCCATGATCAGCCGGAAGATCAGCCCGATCAGCATGATCGCGGCGATCTGCGGGCCGATGCCTCGCCGGGGGGCCACGTCCGTCGTCGTCTCCCGGTCGGGCATACCCGAACCCAGAGCGGTCACGGGGAGCCTCCTACGCAGCGTGAAGGTGGACCGGAGTATAGCCGAGGGCCATGTGGCGGCCCCCCTCCCCGCACCCGGGATCGGGCGCACCGCGGCGGTTCTCGTCGGGGTGCTGCTCGCGGTTGGCACGTTCCTCGTGTACTGGTGGTCCAACCCCGTCCACTGGAACATGTACAACCACTTCGTGTGGCAGGCCGATGCCTTCCTGCACGGCCGCGCCTGGTTCCCGTACCCCGTTCCGGCGGGCGCGGACCTGCCCCGGAACGACTACCTCCAGGACGTGTATCCGCTCCAGGACGCGGCGGGCAACCCCTACGGCCGGGCGCTCCTCCCGTTCCCGCCGCTGCCGGCCCTGGTCCTGGTGCCGTTCGTCGCGCTGTTCGGCCTGGCCACGGACCAGGAGGCGGTGGCGATCCTGCTCGCGGCGCTGGGCGTGGCGCTCGCCTGGTGGATGCTCGGCGCCCTGCCGCTGCGGTCCTCGGTCCGCGTGGCCGGGACGATCATCTTCGCCACCGGCACGGTGTGGTGGTGGGCGGCCGCCGACGGCAGCACCTGGTACCTGGCCCACCTGGTCGCGGTGGACCTCGCGCTGGTCGCCGTGGGGGTCGCGCTCCGTCACGATCCAACCGCCGTCACCGAGAGCCCATGGCAGGAGGACGACCATCACGAGGCAGCGGGTCGCGGGGGCTCGCGCCTCGACCGGGTTCGTGGCTCCGCGTGGCCGCTGGACCGCTCGCAGGTCCTGGCCGGGTTCCTGCTCGGCCTCGCCGTCACGGCGCGGCTGCCGATGATCTTCGCGGCGCCGTTCTTCATCTTCACCGGCGGCGGCGGCTCGCGGCTGCGGCGCGCGCTGTCGGCGGCCGCGGGCGGGTTCCTGCCCGTTGCGGCACTGCTCCTCTACACGTACGCCACGACCGGCTCGTTCATGCACCCGGGCTACGACTACCAGTACCAGCTGGAGGTCAACGGCTACCCCACGCTCGGCTACCACCGCGATTGGTCCGTGGAGGACCCGCGCTACATCCCGCAGAACGTCGGGATCATGTTCGGATCGCTCCCCGTGATCGCCCCCGAGGTCAAGCCCGACACGCTCCGCTTCGGCGACCCCGTCCTGTTGTGCACGGCGCCCGGCGCGACCCGCAGCCTGTTCGACCCCGACTGCCCGCTCGTGATCCCGGTCGACATCGGGACCAGCATCCTGCTCAGCGCCCCGGGCCTGCTGCTGGCCCTGTTCGCGTTCCGGCGGCACGGGCTCGCCCGGCTCTCGATCGGCACGGCGGCGGCCGTCGTCATCGTCGCCACCTTCAACCTTGCGCACTTCAGCCAGGGCTGGGTGCAGTGGGGCTACCGCTTCTCGCTGGACTTCATCCCGTTCCTCCTGCCCATCGTGGCCCTGGGCGCGGCCCGCGACGACGGGCGGCTGCGCGTGCTGGCGGCCGTCCTGATCGTCGCGGGGACCGCGATCAACCTGTGGGGCGTCACCTGGGGCCAGCTGCTTGGCTGGTAGGCGGGCGGGGCCGGCGTGGACGGCCCGATGAGCCGGACGGGCTGCAGGGACGGGTGCCGGTGGACGAGAATCCGGATGGGGTCGACGATGGGATCGACACGCACCTCGGCCGCGCGACGCATCCTTGTCATCACGGCACACGAGTCGGATGTCAACTTTCTCGCACAGCACTACGCGATCGAACCCGTCGGTCGCCCGGACAACCCCTACCGTGTGACGGGCAGCCTGGAGACCCAGCCGTGACCATCGACGACGACGCCGCAGCTGGAGCCGGGGCTCCCGCCCGGGTCCCCCGCCTTTCGTACTTCTTCCCGGCCCACAACGAGGAGGCCAACCTCGAGAGCCTGGTCGAGGAGGCGCTGGCGGCCCTGCCGTCGATCGCCGAGACCTTCGAGATCATCGCCGTCAACGATGGCTCGAAGGATCGCACCCGGGAGATCGCGGATCGCCTCGCCGCCGCCTACCCGGGCGTCGTCCGGGTCGTCCATCACGAGGTCAACCGCGGGTATGGCGGCGCCCTCCGCTCGGGCTTCGAGGCCTCTCGCTACGAGCTCCTGGCGTTTACCGACGGCGACCGGCAGTTCAGGGTGGCGGACCTGGCGCGGCTCACCGAGCGCCTGGCGCAGGGAGATCGCCCCGCCGTCGTAGTCGGCTACCGGATCAAGCGCGCCGATCCCGTCATCCGCATCGTCTACGCGCGGTCCTACAAGCTGGCGAACCGCATCTTCTTCGGCCTCCGCGTCCGGGACGTGGACTGCGCCTGCAAGCTGTTCCGCCGGGAGGCCCTGGACGGAATCCGCGTGGAGTCCGCCGGCGCGTTCTTCTCCGCGGAGCTGCTGATCAAGATCCTCAAGGCCGATCGCTCGATCGTCGAGGTCGGCGTGCCGCACTACGCGCGCACGGCGGGCTCCCCGACCGGCGCCAGGCCGTCGGTCATCTGGCGGGCGGTGAAGGACTTCTGGGGCCTGCGGTTGCGCCTCTGGGCGAAGCGGGGCCTGGCGATGAAGCGGGGCCGGCCGATCCTGGGCGGATAG
>DATCGK010000174.1:0-2857 GCA_036508975.1 Candidatus Limnocylindrales bacterium | reverse complement strand
GGGCGGCGGTCGGAGCCCTGGTTGGAGCCGCGGTCGGGGCGGCGGTCGGAGCCCTGGTCGGAGCCGCGGTCGGAGCCCTGGTTGGAGCCGCGGTCGGGGTCGGGGTCGGCTTCGGGGTCGGGACCGGGGCCGGGGTCGGGGCCGGGGTCGGCTTCGGGGCCGGCGGACCTGGCCGCACGGGAACGACGAGGACCCAGTGGCGATACCACTCGGAGGCACCGCGCGTGGCAGCGACCGAACCCGGGAGCAGGGCGGCCTTGAGCGGATCGCGGTACGGGCTGTCCGTCTCGCGATACGCCCGGAACCGGTAGTGCAGGTTGCCGGCGCGCAGTTTGGCGAGGCTGACCCGCAGGTTCAGGATCCGATCGCTGCGGAGAGGATCCGACAGGTAGACGGATTGCACGCTGAACGCGTCCGACACCGCCGGGTTGGCTCCCACCACGACGTAGCCGGTGATGACCTGCGCGTGTCCGCCCGCCCAGCCGAGCATGCCCACCGGCATGCCGTATCGGGCGATCGCCTTGACGGCGGCCTTGACGGCGGCACCGAACGACCCGTACGCCCGGTCCTCGTACACCATGCGAGACGGGTTTGTCATCGCGGTCGGTCCCCATCCGTAGTAGTTCAGGGCGTTGCGCCAGCCGTGGGCATCGGACCCGTGGGAAGCCGCCCGGAGGGTGTCGTGCGATCGCTCGAACGCAAGGATCGACGTCATGTCCCGGAGGTTCGCCGGGTTGGCGCTGTTCCTCACCCGGTACGGGCTCCAGCCGAAACCGGTGCCGCCGGTGCCCCGCAGGGCGATCGTGTTGAGCATCGTCATCGTCGATGCCGCCGTGCAGGCCGTGAAGTAGGGGTCCTGGTAGACGAAGCCGCTCGCGACGTACAGGTTCCGCGACCATGTCGTCGAGGCCTGGGCCGGGATCGGGACGACCGTGACGAGCGCAAGGGCAAGCGCTGCGATCCATGCCGCCGCCGATCGCCGGGGAGTCCGACGCGGTAGCGCACGCCGCGGGAGATCGGAGGTCCTGGCGTGGGCGATGGGCAAGGTGTGCCTCGGTTCAGCTGCAGACGCCATCGTCACCCGGTACGGGCGTCCAACTCCCCGACCGTACTCTCTGTCGACGGATCGGCAATAGCCAGATCGGGCCCACCCACCCCTGACCTGGGCGCTAATCACCCTACGGTGCATGGACCGCCAGCTCCGCGTTCGACGGGCGCGGCGGATGCGCCGACGTCAGTCGAGCAGGTCGTGCTCGAGCGCATAGCGCGTGAGGTCCGCGTTGCGCTGGAGTCCGAGCTTCTCGAGGACGCGGCTCCGGTACGTGGAGACGCTCTTCACCGACAGGCCGAGCGTGGCGGCGATCTCGCTGGGGCCCTCGCCGCGCGCCAGGCGCTGGAAGACCTCGAGCTCTCGAGGGGACAGGCGCTCGTGGGGGACATCGGTGATGCCGTCGATCAGGCGCACGGCCATCTGCTCCGCCACGGCGGCGGACAGGTAGCGCCGGCCGGACGCGACCGCGCGCACGGCCTCCGCGAGCTCGGTGGGAGGCGAGCTCTTGCTCAGGAACCCGCCGGCGCCCGCCGCGAGCACGCGCAGGGCGTAGTGCTCCTCGCGGTGCATGCTGAAGACGAGGATCCGAAGGCGCGGGCGCAGCTCGTGGAGCTCCGCGACGAGCTCCACGCCGCCGCCCGGCATGGCCAGGTCAAGCACGCAGACGTCGGCCTCGACGCTCAGCGCGAGCCGGCGGCCGTCGGCGCCATCGGCACCCTCGCCGACCAGCACCAGGTCCGGGGCGTCCTCGAGGAGCCGCGCGATCCCCTGGCGGACGACGGCATGGTCATCGACGACGAGGATCCGGATCATGCGAGACCCGGACGTGGGCGGGACCGGACACGGCCGTCAGGCGTGCCTCTCCGGGGAAGGCGGGCTGATGCATGTCCCCACGATAGCCATCGGAGGGGGTGAAGCGCCCATCACTTCCGCATTGTGAGCCGACACCCGAAGCGGTACCGTGTACGCGGTTCCACCGTCCGAGAGGCTATGTCCCGCGTCCGCCGCGTCCGCCGCGCCCACGTCGTCCGCATCGTGCTCATCGCGCTGGTCTCGCTGCTCGCCCTGCCGGGATCCGTGTTCGCCGCGGATCCGGTCACGCTGTCCGGCACGGTCATGCGGGACGGAACGCCGGTCGCCGGGGTCGAGGTCGCGGTCACGGTTGATGGATCCGACCTGATCCTGTCCGCCACCTCCGGCGCCGACGGCACCTTCAGCCTCGCCGTCGATGCCGGCATCGGGTCCCAGGTGGCCCTGCGCGCAACCGGCCCGACCACCGTCAGCGGCCCGGGCGAGGACGGGTGCGTGCACCGCGACACGCCCATCGGCTCGGCCACGCTCACGCTCGAGACGCTGACGCCGGATCCGGTCGCCCTCTCGCTGGACCAGGTGATCTCGAGCATCGTCTGCAGCGCCACGGGCCGGCCCGACCCGACGGTGCCACCAACCGATGGCGTTGCCCAGGCAGGACCGCAGACCCCCGGCGGTGGGGCCGGCCTCGCGGTGCTGGGGATCCTGGCGGCCCTGGCCGGCGTCTCGCTGGCGACCGTCCGCAGCCCGGGGCGCCGGCCAGGGGCCTGATCCGGACCCGGGGGCGCCCCCGGGCGGATGGGCGCCGCAGCAGCAGCCCTGCGTCCTGATCTACACCGACGCGGAGGGCTCGTCCTCCCACGGGCCATCGGGCTCGATGGCAATGGACGCCAGCGACCGCGAAGCCCCGACCCGGTCGCGGTTCACGAGCACGACCTCCTCGTGAACCGGCTCCGCCGCGGTGCCGCCAACCTCGATCACGGCATCGGTGACCGG
>DATCGK010000173.1:0-2300 GCA_036508975.1 Candidatus Limnocylindrales bacterium | reverse complement strand
CCTGTCTGCACGAGGGCCTGGACCCGGCTGGCCCGGACTCCGCGGAGGAGGCGACCGTCGGCCCGTACATCTTCCTGCGCGGGGCCCGCTTCCACCGGGACGCGATCCTGGCGATCGCACGCACCGGCGCGCCCCATATTCCGGGTCCCGTGCGGACGCTCCCGGACGGGCGTTTGACGGCACGCGTGTTCCCGGCAGACCTCGTGGACCGGGCGACGTACATCGGCACCCACGCCGACGTCTGGATGGACCGATCGGTCACGGCCGAGTCACTGCCCTCGACGATGGCGACGCCGTACCGGCAACCGCCGCCCGGCCGGGTGTGCCTGGTGCTCGGTGGTGGCAACGCGTCCTCCATCGGCCCGCTTGACGTGCTCCACAAGCTGGTGGTGGAGTTGCAGGTCGTGGTCCTCAAGATGCACCCGGTGATGGCGCACCTGGACGAGGTCCAGGCGGCGGCCCTGGCCCCGCTCGTCCGTGCAGGCGTGCTTCGCATCGTCCACGGCGGCGCGGCGGAGGGCGGGCAGCTGGCCACTCACCCGGGCGTCGACACGCTCCACATCACCGGCGCCGATCGTACCTACGAGGCCATCGTCCCCGGCACGGGCCGGGATGGCGCGGACCGCAAGCACCGTGACGATCCCATCCTGCACAAGCCGTTCACCGCGGAGCTGGGCAACCTCACGCCGATCATCGTGGTGCCGGGTCGGTGGAGCCCGTCCGACCTCGACTACCACGCCGAGAACATCGCGACGATGCTCACCAACAACGCGGGCTTCAACTGCACGACTTCGCGGGTGATCGTCACTGCCGCGGGCTGGGCCCAGCGCACCGCCCTGATGGACCGGATCCGCGCCCGGCTGACCGCCCTGCCCACGCGGCTCGCGTACTACCCGGGGGCGCGGGAGCGGTTTGCGGCCTTCGGCGAGGTGCACCCGGAGGCGGAGCGTTTCGGTGAGGCGGGCGACGGCCACCTGCCCTGGATGCTCATCCCGGACCTCTCGCCGGAGGCGGTGGGGGACCCCTGCTACCGCGTCGAGGCGTTCTGCAGCGTCATGGCGGAGACGCCCATCGAGGCCTCGGACACGGCGGCCTTCCTGGAGCGGGCGGTGCGCTTCGCAAACGAGACGGTGTGGGGGACGCTCAACGCGACGCTCATCGTGGACCCGCGGACGGCGAAGGACCCCTCGACACGCCCCGCGGTCGAGCGGGCGTTGGCAGACCTGCAATACGGGACGGTCTCGCTGAACCACTGGTCGGCGATCGGGTACGGCCTGGGGATCACGCCGTGGGGCGCGTTTCCCGGCCACGTCCGGATGGACATCGGGTCCGGGACGGGCTTCGTCCACAACCCGCTGATGTTCGAGCGGGTGGAGAAGACCGTGGTCCGCTCGCCCTTCCGTGCCTGGCCCAAGCCGATCTGGTTCGCCGGCCACCGGACCGCCCACCGGATCGTGCCGCACCTCGTGCGCTTCGAGGCTGACCGCCGCCCGGACCGCCTCCTCCCGATCATGTGGTTCGCGATCCAGGGTTGACGCCCGGAACGAGACGGACCCGGAAGTGGTTCCTACACCGCCGGGTCCTCGCCCGTCAGCCCTGGCTGGGGCCGGCGGGTTGAGCCCAGCCTACCAGCCCGACGGATGGTGCAGCGTCGGCTGCTATCGTGCAGCTCATGGAGCCCCGTCCGAACGAGCCCACGGCGATCCCCGGCGACCCGCTGACGGTGCACTGGCTCGGGCGGATCGGCTATCGGGACGCCTGGGACCTCCAGAAGCGCCTCGCGGCGGCCCGGGCCGCGGACCGGATCGGGGACCAGCTGCTGCTGCTCGAGCACGACGCGGTCCTGACTCTCGGTCGCGGCGCGGACGACTCCCACGTGCTGGCCCCCGCGGCGATGCTGGAAGCGCGCGGCATCGAGCTCCTCCGCGTGGAACGCGGCGGCGAGGTGACCTACCACGGGCCCGGCCAGCTGGTGGCGTACCCGATCGTCCGCCTCGCGGACCGCGGCCTCCTGCTCCGTCCCTTCGTCCGGGCCCTCGAATGGGCGCTCGCGGACACCTGCGCCACGTTCGGTGTCATCGCCGGCCGGCGGGAGGGCCACCCCGGCTGCTGGGTGGACCCCGAGGGCCCGCTGCCGCGCAAGATCGGCGCCCTGGGCCTGCGCGTGGAGCGTGGCGTGACCTACCACGGCATCGCGCTCAACGTGACCGTGGACCTGTCCGACTTCGGCCTCATCGACCCGTGCGGGATGCCCGGCCTCACGTCCGCCTCGATCGCCTCGGAGCTTGGCCGCCCATACG
>DATCGK010000172.1:0-10260 GCA_036508975.1 Candidatus Limnocylindrales bacterium | reverse complement strand
CCTCGGGCCGGAGGCCGAGACGCCGGAGCAGCACCCGCTGGCCGACGGCCGTCGCAGCCTTGGCGATCGAGAGGTGGCCCACGTCGCTCCGCGACAGCGTGATCCGCGGCTCCGGCACCACCTCGATCTCGGTGGCCTTGTCCGCGAACGCGCCCCGGGTCGACATCCGGTGATGGCGCCGGAGCTCCGCCAGCAGGTCAACCAGGCCGGAGCCGCAGATCCCCTCCGGCGGGGCGTCGCCGATGCAGCTGATCTCGAAGGCACCGTTCACGAGGCGAACGGCCTCGATCGCGCCGTCGGCCCCCGGCATCCCGTACCGGACGCCGCCGCCCTCGAACGCCGGGCCGGCCGGGCTGGACGCCGCCAGGACGCGGCGCCCATCCGACACGATGATCTCGCTGTTGGTGCCGATATCCACCAGCATGAACGAGCCGCCCCGTTCGACCGCCTCGACCGCGACCAGGTCCGCGGCGGCGTCCGCGCCGACGTGGCTCGCGATCAGCGGGCCGCCGGTGACGCGGGCCTGCGGGTTGACGAGCATGCCCAGCTCGTGGGCGCGGCGCGTGACCATCGTCGTATCGGCCTCGCCGTCCCGCCACGCCGTCTCCGTCACCGAGCGGTACGGCAGCAGCCCGATCGGGCGTACGTCCAGCCCGAAGGCGAGGTCCCGCATCGTGGGGTTGCCGACCATCAGGACGTCCACGAGCCGCCGGCGGTCCAGACCCAGCCCCGAGCAGAGACGCCTGAGCTCGTGGTTGAGCGCGCGGCGAAGGGCCTGGCGCAGCTCGCCGGGGAGCTCGCTGTCGTACGAGATCCGGGTCATGACGTCGCTGCCGCCGAACCGCTGGGGGTTCTCGATCGCGGCCACGGCCAGGACCGCCCCGGACTCGAGGTCGACGAGCTCGATCACGACCGTGGTGGTGCCGATGTCGATCGCGACGCCCACAGGGCTGCCGGTCGCGGTCCCGAGGTCCGTCCCGTCGTCCGCGACCATGCGGCCATCGACGACGCACACGACGGGGTCCAGCTCCGGCCGGGCGCCGGGCGCCTCCGGGGCCAGCAGGATCCGCAGGCGGCGGCGCAGGACGACGAACTCCACGTCCCGTTCCGCCCGCTCCACGGTCGCCTGGCAGGCGAGGCGGAACGAGGCTCCCAGGAAGGTCTCGGCCTCCGTGCGGGGCGAGAGCTGGTCGCCGCCCGCGCGGATCTCCACAACGCACTCGTGGCAGCGACCCGTCCTGCGGCACGAGGCCGGCACGACTACGGCCAGCTCCGCGGCATCGTCGAACAGGAGGTGGCCGGGTTCGAGCGGGCGACGCTCGGACCCGTGGACGACATTGGGCATCGGGCTGAGTCTCACGAGGCGCGGGGGTGGTCCGATGGTCGCTCGGCCCGTTCCCTCGGGACATTCTGCCCTATCGCGACCCGTGGCCGGGGCATGACGCTGGCCGCCACTCGTCCCCCCGCAGAGGCGCCCGTGGTCTTTCTCGCCCCGGGACAGGTCCCGATGCGCCAGGCGCGGTCGCAGCGCTACGACCGGTTGACCCCGACCGCCGCTTCCGGAGGACGTGACGGGGGTGATCGCCGGTATCCTTAAACGAGCGGCCACCAGCCCGCGGTCCGCACCGCAACCGTGACCATCACCGCAACCGTGACCATCGAATCCAGCGCCGATGCGCACCAGGCCTGACCGGAGGAACACACTCATGGGCGACGAGATCTTCGCGGCGATGCGCCAGTCCGTCATCGACGGCGACCCGGCCGCCGCCGCGGCTCTCGCGGAGTCGGCGCTCGCCAACGGGGTCCCGCCTCTGGACGCGATCGAGATGGGCTTCGTGCCTGGCCTGTCGTACGTCGGCGAGCAGTTCGGCCTCGGCGAGCTGTACCTCCCCGACATGATGCTGGCCGCCCGGGCGATGCAGAAGGCCATCACCATCCTCGAGCCCGAGATGGCCCGCCAGTCCCAGACGCGCCACGTCGTCGGCCGGGTGGTCATCGGCACGGTCAAGGGCGACATCCACGAGATCGGCAAGAACCTCGTGGGCATGATGCTCTCCACGTCCGGCTTCGAGGTCCACGACCTCGGCGTGGACGTGGCGCCGGAGCGGTTCGTCGATGCCGCCCGCGAGCACAACGCGGACCTGATCGGCGTCTCCGCCCTGCTGACCACCACGATGGCCGGGCAGCGGACCGTGGTCCAGGCCCTCGAGGCCGCCGGCATGCGCCCCAAGGTGAAGGTCATCGTCGGCGGCGCCCCGGCCAGCGAGAGCTGGGCGACCGAGATCGGCGCGGACGGGTACAGCGAGGACGCGATCGGCGCCGTGGCGCTGGCCAGGAAGCTGCTCGGGGCCGACGTCGCGACCGCCTGACCCCGACGGCCCCACGACGCGGGCCCGCCCGGACGGCGGGTCCCGGGTTCCCACTCACGGGTTCCCGCGCGGGACAGGTGGGCCAGCCCCGCGCGGGGCGGCCCGGAAGAGGCCGGGGCGATACCCGGCTGGAGGCACCGATGAACACGGCTGCGTCAGCAACGGACGGCGAGGCTCGCCCGAAGCTGCAGGTTCTCTCCCCGGCGGCGATCCGCCGGATCCACACCGCCACGCTGGATGTCATCGAGCGCGTTGGCGTCCGGTTCCCGTCCGCGCGGGCCCAGGCGATCTGGAAGGCGAACGGCGCGACGGTCGACCCGGTCAGCGGCATCGTCCGCGTGCCGGGGCACATCATCGAGGCGGCCCTCAAGACGGCCCCGCCCGCCTACATCCTGGGCGCCCGGGACGCGGCCTGGGACCTGCCGCTCGATGGCAGGCATGTCTACCTGGCGACCGACGGCTGCGGCATCGAGGTCATGGACGCGCGGACGCTCGAGGTGCGCCGGTCCACGCTCCAGGACGTGGCCGACATCGCGCGCGTGGCCGATGCGCTGGACGCGATCGCGTTCCACTGGGTCGCCGTGTCCGCGCAGGATCGCCCGCCCGCGACGCGACCCCTCGAGGAGATCGCGGCCGTCTGGCGAAACTCCACCAAGCACGCCCAGAGCGAGAGCGTGGTCACGGGCGAGGATGCGGCGACCGTCATCGAGATGGCCGCGGCCATCGCCGGCGGGCGGGACGCGCTCCGCGCGCGACCGGTGTTCTCGATGATGCAGTGCACGATCAGCCCGCTCGCCCACGACGGCGGGTCGATCGACGCGGGACTGGTGGCCGCCGAGGCCGGGGTCCCGGTCGGGTACATGACGATGGCCTCCTGCGCCTTCAGCGGACCGGCCACGATCGCGGGCTCGCTGGTGGTCGGCAACGCCGAGGTGATCTCCGCGCTGGCCCTGATGCAGCTCGCCTATCCCGGCTGCCCGGTCTACTACGCCGCCGCCCAGACCGCGATGGACCTGCGCTCCGGCGCGTACACCGGCGGCGGGCCCGAGGACTTCCTGTTCGGCGCCGCCACCAACGAGCTGTCCGACTTCTACGACGTCCCGCTGTCCATGGGCGCCTACGCCACCGGCGCCAAGGCCTCGGACTGGCAGGCGGGTCTCGAGAACGGGCTCTCGTCCTTCATGGCGTCCGCCACCGGCTCGGACATGCTGCTGGGCGCCGGCCTGCTCCACGGGAGCCGGATCTGGTCCTACGAGCAGATGATCCTGGACACCGAGATCGACGGGATCGTGAAGGCGATGCTGCGCGGGATCCCGACCGATGACGTGTCGCTCGCGCTCGACGCGATCGCCGAGGTGGGCCCGGGTGGCGAATACCTGACGCTGCCCCACACCCGCACCCACATGCGCGGGCTGTGGCAGTCGAAGTACCTGGACCGCCGGCCGTACGGCCAGTGGGCCGCGGACCCCGACAAGCCGCACCGCGAGGCGCTCGAGCGCGCCCGCACGCTCCTGCGGGACCACCGGCCCGAGCCGCTGGAGCCGGCGCTGGACGCCGAGCTCGACCGGCTCATCACGGTGCACGCGGCCGACCCGGCGACCTTCCTCACGGCCGACGCCCGGCCCTGAGCCCCGCCCCGGCGGCCGACCCGACCCACCCTTCCCGTCCCGCTCCTCCCCGAGAACCTGGAGACAAACCCTGATGCGACCCCGTTTCGAGCTCCTCGACCCCGCCCTCATCGAGCGGGTCGTCGGCGAGGCCCTGGCACTCCTCGCCCGGCCCGGCGTGAAGGTCGAGGAGCCCGAGGCGGTCAAGGTCCTGGTCGGCGGTGGCGGCACGGCGGAGGGCGACCGGGTCCGGATCCCGGAGGCGATGGTCCGCCGGGCGCTGGACACCGTCCCGCGCTCGTTCGACCTGTACAGTCGCACGGGCGACGTCGCCGTCCGCTACGGGCAGGGCGTCGTCCACTTCGACCCGGGCTCCTCGGGCGTGGCCGTACTTGACCCGGACACGCTGGACACCCGCCAGTCCCAGGCCGCGGACCTCGTGCGGATCACGCGGGTCGCCGACTCGCTGGCGGCCTACGACGCGGTCTCGACGGCGATCGTGGCCCACGATGTCCCGACCGAGATCGGTGACCTGTACCGCCTGTTCCTGGTCATGCTCCACTCGAACAAGCCGGTGGTGACCGGGGCGTTCACGCCGCGTGGATCGGCGATCATGATCGACCTGCTGGCGCTGGATGCCGGTGGCCGGCAGGCACTGGCCGAGAAGCCCCGGGCCGTCTTTGACGTCTGTCCGTCCCCGCCCCTCACCTGGTCCGAGTTCGCCTGCCGCAACGTGATGGACCTGGCCCGGGCGCACGTCCCCGCCGAGCTGATCTCCATGCCGCTGGCCGGCGTCGCCTCGCCGGTCACGCTCATCGGGTCCATCGTCCAGCACGCCGCCGAGACGCTGGCCGGCATCGCCCTGCACCAGCTGGCCGAGCCCGGGGCACCGATCGTGTGGGGCGGCGCGCCGACGATCGTGGACATGCGGACGGGCTCCACGCCGATGGGGGCGATCGAGACGGCCATGATCGACGGGGGGTATGCGGCGGTCGGCAAGTCGCTGGGCATGCCGACGCACGCCTACCTGGGGGCGACCGATTCCAAGCTCATCGACGCCCAGGCCGGCCTGGAGACCGGGATGACCGCCCTGATCGGCGGGCTGGCCGGGATCGACATGATCAGCGGCGCTGGGATGCTGGACTTCCTGCTGGCCCAGAGCCCCGAGAAGCTGGTCATCGACGCCGAGGCGATCGGCATGGTGCAGCGGCTGCTGCGCGGCATCGGGACGCCGACGGAGACGCTGGCCACCGGTTTCTTCGAGGCGGCCGGGCCCGAGGGCCGGTTCCTGGAGCTGCAGGAGACACGCAGGCTGTTCCGCGGCGAGCAGTTCCTGCCCACCAGGATCATCGACCGGAACTCGCGCCGCGCCTGGCTGGATGCCGGCGGCCTCGATGCCTTCGGAAGGGCGCGGGTCCGTGCCGACGAGCTGGTGGCCGCTCACACGCTGCCGGCGATCGATCCGGGGATCGCGGCCGCGCTGGTCGCCCGCGTCCGAGAGGCGGGCGAGCCGTTCGGCCTGGCCGGGCTGCCGGGAGTGCCGGCGGGCTTCGGCGAGGGGTAGGTCCGGCAGCCAGCCCGGGCGTGCCCGCCTCAGCCACCTCGGGCGAACGCCACCAGCTCGGAGAGGTGCGCGTGGGCGAGGCAGGTCACCGTGTCGGCCCCGCCGTAGTAGATCGACACCCGGTCGGCCGCCGCGTCCACCAGGGCCGCACAGGGGAACACGACGTTGGGCACGTCGCCCACCTGCTCGTACAACACCTGCGGTGAGAGCAGGTAGTCGCGCCCCCGGCCGAGGACCTTCCAGGGCTCCTCGAGGTCGAGCAGCGCTGCGCCCATCGAGTAGACGAAGCCGTTGCAGGAGGTCAGGACGCCGTGGTAGAGGAGCAGCCAGCCCTCGGCCGTCTCGATGGGCGTGGGGCCGGCGCCGACCTTCGTGGATTGCCACGTCCAGGGGATCGGAGCCATCACGTGGCGGTGGCGACCCCAGTGGACCAGGTCGGGGCTCTCGGAGAGATAGATGTCCCCGAACGGCGTGTGGCCGCTGTCGCTGGGCCGGCTGAGCATGAGGTACCGGCCACCGACTCGTCGTGGGAACAGGACCCCGTTCCGGTTGAACGGCAGGAACGCGTTGTCCAACTGGTGAAACGTCTCGAAATCCTGCGTCCACGCGATGCCGATGGTGGGCCCGTGGTAGCCGTTGCACCAGGTCACGTACCAGCGGTCCTCGATCCACGTCACCCGCGGGTCATACGCGTGGACGAAGTCCTCCTGGATCTCCATGACCCGCGCGTCGGCCGGCAGGAATGCGATCGGCTCGGGGTCGATCCCCCACGTGATGCCGTCGGCGCTGCGGCCGGCGTGCAGGTTCATCGTCCGGACGGTGTCGTCCACGCGGAACACGCCCGCGAACCCGTCGCCGAACGGCACGACCGCGGAGTTGAAGATGCTGTTCGAGCGCGCCAGCAGGTCGCGCGGGATGACCGGGTTGCGACTCGAGCGCCACACGACGGCCGGCGACCCCACCGGCCGCTCCTCCCACGGAATGGTCGGCGTCACGGGACCACCTCCTGCCGTGCTGCGGCCAGCGACGCCCAGTAGCGGCCGCTATCGCGGATGTGGCGCTCCTGCGTCTCGAAGTCGACGTGGACCAAACCGAAGCGGTGGCCGTACCCCTCGGCCCACTCGAAGTTGTCCAGGAGCGACCAGGCGAAGAAGCCGCGCAGCGGCACGCCATGCTGAATGGCCACACGGGCCGCCGCGACGTGGCGGCGAAGGTAGCTCGTCCGCTCCGGGTCGCGGGTCGGATCCGCCGGGTCGTCGTCGTAGGCCGCCCCGTTCTCCATGACGTACAGCGGCAGCTCGCCCGTTCGTGACTGGACGAACTCCAGGATCTCGGTCAGTCCCTCCGGGTCGACCTCCCAGCCCATCGAGGTCGTCTCCGCCTCTCCTGCAGGAGGCTGGGGCGGCAGGAGCGGCGAGCGGACCGTCCTGGACGAGTAGTAGTTGACGCCGACGAAGTCCACCGGGCTCCCGATCAGGTCCATGTCGCCGGGTCGGACCTCCTCGCGCTCCCAGCCCGACGCCCGCACGCCGTCCGCCGGGTAGCCGAGACCGACGACCGGATCGAGGAACCAGCGGTTGTAGCGGTCGTGCGCGATGCCGGCGGCCTCAAGGTCCAGCGGGTGCGTCGAGGCCGGCCGCTTGGGCTCGAGGTTGAGCACGATCCCGACCGGTGTCCGCGGCGTCACGGCGCGGATCGCCCGGACCGCGAGCCCGTGGGCGACGAGGAGGTGATGCCCCGCCGCATTGGCCGCTTCCGGGTCCGTGCGACCCGGTGCATGCATCCCAAGCGCATAGCCGAGCTGGGCGCTGCACCACGGCTCGTTGAGGGTCGCGATCGCCGCGGCGCGGTCGCCGAGGCGGCGGGCGACGACATCCGCGTAGACGGCGAACGCATCCGCGGTCGAGCGGACTGTCCAGCCGCCCGCGTCTTCCAGCACCTGCGGCAGGTCCCAGTGATAGAGGGTCAGGTGCGGAGCGATCCCCCTGGCGCACAGCTCGTCGACCAGCCGGTCGTAGAAGTCGAGCCCGGCCGCGTTCACCGGCCCGGTGCCACCCGGGATGACCCGGGGCCAGGCGACCGAGAAGCGGTAGGCGTCCAGCCCCAGTTCGGCCATCAGCGCGACGTCTTCGCGGTACCGGTGGTAGTGGTCACATGCCACGTCGCCGGTGTCGCCCCGGGCGACGCGCCCGGGCGTATGCGAGAAACGGTCCCAGATGCTCTCGCCGCGCCCATCGTCGCGGGCGGCACCCTCGATCTGGTAGGAGGCGGTGGCCGCTCCCCATGCGAAACCGGGTGGAAACGAGTCGTCCCTGGCCATTGGCGGGCCCCTGTGCTTGGAAGCGCTCTCAGGTTCTGGTGCCGACATCGTAGCGCAGGCTGATGCCGCGATCCGGCAATCATGGCGCTCATGGTCGGGGTCCCTGGGCTTGACAACGGACCCGGGCGGGGCCTAGTTTGGAAGCGCTCCCATTCCTGTCGTGTGGCTGCGCATCGTGCCAGACGATGCGGGCTGCCGGTGATCCGACGGCGTCCGGATCCCAGCCGGCGGTCATGTCGCGTGGATCGTCACCGGAGCCGAGAAGCAGGGTCATGCGTTACGGTCACTTCGACGACAGCCGCCGCGAATACGTCATCACGCGGCCCGACACGCCGCTGCCGTGGATCAACTACCTCGGCAGCGATGACTACTTCGGGATCATCTCGAACACGGCTGGGGGCTATTCGTTCGTGCGCGACGCCCGCCTCCGACGCCTGACCCGCTACCGCTACAACAACGCGCCGCTCGACCTCGGGGGGCGGTACCTGTACCTCCGCGACGACGACAGCGGCGACTACTGGAGCCCGAGCTGGCAGCCGACCCACAGCGACCTCGACGAGTACGAGTGCCGGCACGGACTGGGCTACACGACGATCGCGTCCAGGCGCGCCGGTCTCCGCGCCGAGACGTGCTACTTCGTGCCGATCGGCGAGACGCTCGAGGTCTGGCGGTGCCGACTGACGAACGAGCGGCCGGAACCGGCGAGGGTGTCCCTGTTCGGCACCGTCGAGTTCTGCCTGTGGGACGCCCAGGACGACGCGACCAACTTCCAGCGCAACTACTCGGTCGGTGAGGTCGAGGTCGAGGACGGCGTCATCTACCACACGACCGAGTACCGGGAGCGGCGCAACCATTTCGCGTATTTCGCCTGCTCGGGGCCGGCGACCGGATTCGACACGTCGCGGGACGCCTTCCTCGGGCCCTACCGGGGCTGGGACCGGCCCATCGCCGTCGAACGCGGGGCGGTGTCGGGCTCGATCGCGCATGGATGGCAGCCGATCGGCGCCCACCAGGTCCACCTCGAGCTTGGCCCCGGCGAGACACGCGAGGTCAATTTCGTCCTCGGGTACGCGGAGAACCCGGCCGACGCCAAGTTCGACCCCCCCGGCTCGGGGACGCTCGACAAGCGGCGCGTGCGCACGGTCATCGCCCGCCACCTCGAGCCGACCGCGGTCGAGACGGCATTCGCGGCACTGCGGGAGGCCTGGCGCGAGCGGCTCGGCGGCTTCCAGGTCCAGACCGGCATCGAGCATCTCGACCGGATGGTCAACACCTGGAACGCGTACCAGTGCATGGTCACGTTCAACCTGTCGCGTTCGGCATCCCTGTTCGAGTCGGGGATCGGGCGCGGGATGGGCTTCCGCGACTCGAACCAGGACCTGCTCGGGTTCGTCCACATGGTGCCCGAGCGGGCACGGGAACGGATCCTCGACATCGCCGCCACGCAACTCCCCACGGGCGGGGCCTATCACCAGTACCAGCCGCTGACCAAGCGCGGCAACGATGCGGTCGGCTCCGGGTTCAACGACGATCCGGCCTGGCTCGTGCTGGCCGTCGCGGCCTACGTCAAGGAGACCGGCGATCTCGCCATCCTCGACGAGCCGGTCCGCTTCGACAACGCCCCCGGCAGCGAGTGGCCGCTCGACGACCACCTCAGGCGGGCCCTCGACTACACGCTCGAACGACTCGGCCCGCACGGACTGCCGCTGATCGGGCGTGCGGACTGGAACGACTGCCTCAACCTCAACTGCTTCTCGGACACGCCGGGTGAGTCGTTCCAGACGACCCAGAACCGCGATGGCGGCGTGGCCGAGTCCGTGCTCATCGCCGGGCTGTTCGTGCTCGCGGCGAACGAGCTGGCCGCGCTCGCCGGCTACCGGGGCGACGTCGGCGAGGCCGCGCGCCTGCGCCGGGCTGCGGCGGACATGGTCGCATCCGTCGACGCCCACGGTTGGGATGGCGACTGGTTCCGACGCGCCTACGACTACTTCGGCCAGCCCATCGGTTCGACCGGGAACGACGAGGGCCAGATCTTCATCGAGCCCCAGGGCATCTGCATCATGGCGGGCATCGGGCTGAACGACGGACGGGCGGCTCGGGCCCTGGCGGCGGTCCGCGACCGGCTCGCCACGCCGCACGGGATCGTCCTTGTCCAGCCGGCCTTCTCCCGGTACCAAATGCGGCTCGGCGAGATCACCTCCTATCCACCGGGCTACAAGGAGAACGGCGGCATCTTCTGCCACACGAACCCGTGGCTGATGATCGCCGAGGTGCTGGCGGGCAACCCCGACGCCGCCCTCGACTACTACCTGCGCATCAACCCGTCGGCCCGGGAGGCGATCTCCGAGATCCACCGCTGCGAGCCGTACGTCTACGCCCAGATGATCGCCGGGCGCGATG
>DATCGK010000171.1:0-2349 GCA_036508975.1 Candidatus Limnocylindrales bacterium | reverse complement strand
CCCGGGTTCACGTCCTCCTCGGGTTCATCGACCCACTGCCACGTGTCCGTGGCCAGCTCCCCGACGTTGAACAGCTGCTCGGCGTCGTGGTTGGGCTGGACACCGACGGCGAGGACCACCAGGTCGTACTCCGTCTTCGTGATGGCGCCGCCGTTCTCGATATCCTCGTAGGTGAGGACCAGGTCGCCGGACGGGGTCTCGGTGACGTCGGCGACGCGGCCCTTCACGTAGTTCGCACCCATCGCCTTCGCCTGCTCGTAGAACTCGTCGTAGCGCTTGCCCGGGGCCCGGATGTCCATGTAGTGGACCGTGATGTCGGCGAGGGGCAGGGCGCCCATGAGGAGCTGGTTCTGCTTGATCGAGTACATGCAGCAGAACCGCGAGCAGAGCGGGTTGCCCACGGTCTCGTCGCGGGACCCGGTGCACAGGATGTAGGCGATCCGCTCGGGGACCTTGCCATCACCGGGGCGCAGGATCGTGTTGAACGGTCGCGTGGGGGCGAGCAGGCGGTCCATCTGCATGCCGGTGATGACGTTCTTGTAGCGGCCGTACCCGTACTCGGGCTTGAGGTCCGCGGGGAACAGCTTGAAGCCCGTCGCGACGACGACCGCTCCGACGCGGACCTCCCGCTCCTGGTCGCGAGCACGCAGGTCGATGCACCCGTCCACGGGGCAGGCCGAGACGCACTCGTTGCACTCGGAGCAGACCGCGCAGTCGATGCAGCGTCCGGACGCCCGCCTGGCCTCGGCCTCGGTGAGCGGTGCCTCCACCTCGCGGAAGTCGATGGGCGCGGCTTCGAGCGCCGAGCCGTCTGGCGTCGGGACGGAGACCTTGTACGCGTTCTGGCGGGCGAGCACCGCGGCCTTGTCCACGACGGGAAGCCGGGTGTCCCAGTCGGTCATCGGCTGGCCAGCGAGCCAGCGGTCGATCATGTGCGCGGCCTTGCGGCCCTCGCCAACGGCCCGCGTGATGTCCGTGGGCCCGTGCACCGCGTCGCCGGCAGCGAACACGTGCGCGGTCCCGGTCTGGCAGGTGGCGGGATCGGAGACCAGCCGGCCGTTCTTCGTCACGGCCACGCGGTCGCCGAAGGCGCTCGTGTCGGGCCGCATGCCGATCGCCGCGATGATGACGTCGGCCGGGATGGTGGTGTCCGAGCCCGGGATCGGCTCCACGGACTTGCGCCTGGAGGCATCCGGAGCGCCGAGGCGCATCTCCCGGCAGCGCAGGCCGCTGACGGCGCCCTGCGCGTCGCCGAGCACCTCGGCCGGGGCGACGAGCAGGCGGAAGGCCACGCCCTCCTTCTCGGCGTCGGCGGCTTCGACATGATGGGCCGGCATCTCGTCGCGGCTGCGGCGGTAGGCGACGGTGACCGAGGCGGCGCCGAGACGGCGGGCCGTACGGGCCGCATCCATCGCGACGTTCCCGCCTCCGACCACCACGACACGCTTGCCGGCGATCTCCACCGGGTGGTGGAGCTTCACCTTGCGCAGGAAGTCCGTGCCGCCGATCACGCCGAGGCGGTCCTCGCCCGGGACGCCCAGGCCGAGCGACCGGTGGGTGCCGGTGGCGACCAGGACGGCGTCGAAGCCCTGGTCCCTGAGGGCGGCGGGGTCGGCGACTGGGACGCCGGTCACGATCTCGACGCCGAGGTCCGTGACGTTCTCGATATCGCGCTCGACGACGGCCTCGGGCAGCCGGTAGGACGGGATGCCCAGGCGGAGGAAGCCTCCGGCAACCGGAGCCGCCTCGAACACCTTGACCGCGTAGCCCAGGCGCGCGAGCTGCCAGGCAGCGGTCAGGCCGGTCGGGCCGGAGCCGACGATGGCAACGTGCTTGCCGTTGGGCTCCGGGCGCTCGATGCCGTTGCCCGTGCCGCTCGCGTCGTGCGCGTCGGAGGCGTAGCGCTTGAGGCGCCGGATCGGGAGCGTTCCCTCCAGCGAGCCGCGCGTGCAGTCGCCCTCGCACGGCGCGTAGCAGGCGCGCCCCAGGGTGCCGACGAACGGCGTGGCGTCCAGCACGAGCCGGTAGGCCTCCTCGTCGAGACCGCTGCGGATCAGGCTGACGTAGCCGTGGGCCTGGATCCCGGCCGGACACGCAAAGGAGCAGGGCGAGCTGCCGGCGCGGTCGATGACGGCCTTCTTGGGCACGGCCTGGGGGAAGGTGATGTGTGCCGCCCGGCGCGCGACGAGGTCGGCGTTGAACTGGTCCGGCACGGCGACGGTGCAGGCCGTCTCGCACTTCTGGCAGCCGGTGCACGCGTCGATGTCGACGAAGCGGGCCTTCTGCGTGACCTTGGCCGTGAACGTCCCGTCGGCGGCGGTGCGGATCTGGTCGACCCGGCCGTAGGTC
>DATCGK010000170.1:0-3585 GCA_036508975.1 Candidatus Limnocylindrales bacterium | reverse complement strand
CTGTGCCTAGCGGCCGCCGAGAATGCCCCACAGCAGGGGGTTGTCGCGGGGGTCGCGGACGCCTGGCTTGTCCTCGGCGGTCATCACGAGGCTGACGATCGAGAGCAGCGCGAGGAGAGCAAACACGGTCACGACGATCTCGTCGTGCACCTTCCGGCTTCGAGGATTGCCGCGGACCTGGTGGTCCCGTCGTCGTTCCGGCGGGGTCGGCATCCCGGGTTGACCCTGGAATGACGAGATCATAGCCTACGAACCATAGTGTTGCCAAGCCATCTGCCTAACGGATGGGTACCAGTGACCAAGAACCACACGCTCAGTGACACGGACGCCCGGGTCCTGGCCATCCTCCAGCGGGACGGTCGGCGCTCCTACGCGGACCTCGGTACGGACCTCGGCATGGCCGGGCCATCCGCGTACGAGCGGGTCAAGAAGCTCGAGACCCGGGGGGTGATCCGCGGCTACTCGGCCGACGTGAGCCCCACGGCCGTGGGTCTCTCGGTGCTGGCGTTCACGTGGGTGACGCAGGCGCCTGGCACGATCTCCATGGACCTGACGCCGGAGTTCGCCACGATCCCCGAGATCGAGGAGTGCCACTACATCGCGGGCGAGGCGGACTACATCCTCAAGATCCGTGCCCGCGACATGGAGCACCTGGGCGCCATCGTCCGCAGGGTGCAGACGACCCAGCACGTCTTCTCCACCGAGACGGACGTCGTGTTCACCACCGGGTTCGAGGGCCGCGCGATCCCGCTCGGCCCGGCCGTCACGGAGGCGCCCGAAACCGGGAAGCGCGGGAGCGCGTAGCGGACGAGGGTCAAGCCCGGATCGGGCGCTGGTAGGGCGCAGGTCAGGCCGAGGCTGATCGCAGACGGCCCCAGGTCAGGCGGATGTGACCTCGTCCGGATCCCCGCTCGCCTCGTGCTGGCTCTCAAGCTTCGTGAGGTCCTTCGGCTCGACCAGGAGGTCTGGCGGCGGGAAACCCAGGTAGCGGCGATGGGCGCGGAGCACGCGCTCAGCGATGGCGGCGTCGAGGGCCGGCTCGTCCAGCGAGCGGGCGACCCAGCCGGCCTCCGCGGCCACCTCCTCGTCGGAGATCTCGACGTCACGGCGGTTCAGGTCCGCGATCACGAGCCAGGTGAGGGCGCCGCCGGCGGCGAGGCCGACGATCAGGAGCCACCAGTTGAACTCGGCGCTCACGGGCGGACCGCAGGGTGACGGAACGGAGCGTGCATCGAGGCCGAGGATAACCGACTCGGGCCCGTCTCCGTCGCCGGGCTACACTTCGCCGACATGCCTGCCCCCTTGTCCCTCGTCGCGCTGTTCGCCCCCATGCTGGCCCTGATCGCCATCACGCCGGATCCGATCGCGTTCCATCTTGGCCCGCTCTCGGTCTACTGGTACGGCGTCTGCTACGCCGTCGGGCTTGCCGCCGCCTACGCGGTGATCACCCGCGAGGCACGCCGCCGTGGCCTGAACGCCCGCCTGGTCGACAACGGCATCATCATCGTCGCCGTCGCGGCGCTCGTGGGCGGCCGCCTGTATCACGTCATCGACCAGTGGCAGCTGTACAAGGACAACCTGGTCGGGATCGTGCTGCCGCCCTACAACGGCCTGGGCGTCTACGGCGGGATCCTCACCGGGACGATTGCGCTGGTGATCGTGACCCGCCGCTGGCACCAGTCGTTCTGGCGCTGGGCGGACGTCATCGCGCCCGCGCTGTTCGTCATGCAGGCGATCGGGCGCTGGGGGAACTTCTTCAACCAGGAGCTGTACGGGCCGCCCACGGACCTGCCGTGGGGGATCGCCATCGACTGCGTGCACCGCATCGCCCCCTACCCGTGCACCACCTACCCCCTCCTGACCACCGGGTTCCAGCCGCTCTTCCTGTATGAGTCGCTCAGTGGGGTGCTGGGCGCGATCACCCTCCTGTGGATCGCCCGCCGGTATGGACCGCGCATGCGACCCGGCGACCTGGTGCTCATCTTCTTCATCTGGTACGCGGTGGTGCGGTTCGCGCTGGAGACGCTTCGCTCCGGGAACTGGACGTTCTTCGGAGCCCCGACCGCGATGCTGATCTCCGGCGGGCTGATCGCCGGCTCGCTGATCGTCCTGGCCATCCGGAACCGGCCGGGGGTCGCGGATGGCGACCGCTGGGGCGATGCGCCGGAGCCCGGCTGGGAGGGGGCCGAGGATGACGAGGACGAGTGGGTCGACGACGACGAGGACGAGGTGGCGTCTGTCGAGGGCGCGCCCGTTCCTGCCGAGCCGGCCGATCCGCTGCCTTCGGGTGGGGACGATGTGGACACGGTCGAGGACGAGGAGCCCGATGGAGACGACACCCCCGGCGAGTCCGTCGACAACGGATCCGGCCCGGGAGAGCACACCGCCCGCCCTGGCTGAGGCCCCGCCGGACGGCCCCGCCCCGGCTGAGGCCCCGCCGGCTGAGGCCCCACCGGCTGACTCCGCGCCGGCCGGTCCCGCGCCGGACGGTCTCGTGCCGGCTGAAGCCGCCTACCCCGGCCCGAAGCCGGCCCCTGCGTCGTCGCGCCGCCGCAGGCCGCCCCCGTCCCGGCTCGCCCCGGACGCGATGGCCACCGCCCGTGGCCACGGCGGGGCCCAGGAGGGCCTGGACTGGCTCGGCCGCGCGCCCGAGTCGAAAGCGTCGCTCCTCTACCGGGCGCTGCGCCTGCTGGCGCGGTTCATCCTGTTCGGCTTGTTTCGCTTCCGCGTGATCACGTCCGGCCAGGAGCTGCTGCCCAGGGGCGGCTACCTGCTGATCGGGGCCGCGCACCGGGGGTGGATGGACCCGTTCGTGGTGATCCACGCCCTCCCGGTGCAGCCGCGGGCCTGGTTCCTGGGCAGCGGGCCATCCACGTTCACGTCACGCTGGCGGGAGCGCCTCATCCACCGCATCGGCGGGCTGCTGCCCGTCTGGCGCGGCGGCCTGGGCGTGGAGCCGCACGTCGCATCCGCGCGCGCCGTGCTCGCGAGCCGGGGGGTCTTCGTCCAGATGCCCGAGGGCACCGTGAGCGGCCCGGCGGGCCGCCTCGGGCCGTTCCGCAACGGGGCGGCGCTGATCGCGCTGCGAACCGGTGCGCCGGTCGTGCCGCTCGCGATCGCCGGCACCGAGGAGCTGTACCTCGGCCGGCGGATGGCGACCCGTGTCCTGCCGCCGACCAGCGCCCGCGAGCTCCTGGCCGATGCGTGGGACGGCACGCTGCCGGAGGAGGGCTCGCGCGAGGAGATGGAGTTGGCGCGCCTGGTCACGGCCCGGTTCGAGGCCCTGCTGGGTCCCGTGGTGGAGGAGCTCCAGCCGGGGACCTTGGACCCGCCGGACCACCCGAGACGGCTGCGCCGCCGGCTCACCTGGCTATTCCTGCGGCCCGGCCGGCTGGACCGGGACGAAGGGGACTGACCGATTCCCCGCGCTCCCGAGCCCGCCCCGCCCGGGATCACCGAGTTGGCGGCCGGGCCCGTGGGCGGCGCGTCACCGAGGGCTGGGGTCGCGTACCGTCTGCTTCGCGCCGCGTGGCGGCTGTCGGCAACGGTGCGGTCTTCAGGCGACTGGCAATCGGGCGAGTGGCG
>DATCGK010000169.1:0-8529 GCA_036508975.1 Candidatus Limnocylindrales bacterium | reverse complement strand
CCCCAGGCGGGCCCGGCATCCCTCGACCGCATCCTCCTCCGGGGACGCAGCCCGCGGGTCAGGCCGCCAGTGACTCGGCGCGGTCCCGACAGCAAGGGTTCGGCCGCGTGTCAGGCCTCCCACCTCGCCGTGAAGGTCGGCCGGACGAGTGTCGAAGACCAGAGGCCGATGGCCCGGGCCCGTCACGATGGGTCCGGGCTTCGGGTCGGGTGTCAGGGCCTTTCGAGTGGTCGCGCTCCACCTGGTGGACGCGGCGCGAGCCATTGGCGTCGACGCGGTGCCGCCGGGGAGCGTCGGCGAACCCGTGAGCGGTCGAGGCGAGAGGGTAAGCGCCGAGATGACGTCGCGAGTTCAGCTGATCCCCGTCACGAACATCCCGAGCATCGTCTGCCGGGTAGCAGACATCGCCTGACGTCCGTCAGTCCGAGGTGCGGGCGCTCGGGTAGCGGGCAGGCGTTGACAGGACGGACTCGAACCCCCAATACCCACGCAGCGTCCTGGACTGGCACCTGGAGGTCAGCTGATCGCAGGCCCCTAGTGACCGACAGCCCTTGCTGGGACCACGCCTGAGGGCAAGGCTGGACCCCGACGACACGGTCGTAGACCCCTCCGGGATGGCCTCCAGTGCTCGCTACTGGAGTACTGTCGATGGACGAGAGAATGGGGACAGCCGACAACCCGGCTCTGCGGTTCATTCTGGGCCTCGTGGTTGGGGCCACCGCGATGGGGCTCGCGATCGCCTGTCAGGGGAGCGTCGGCACTGAGTTTGGCCTGCTCCTGCTCGGGATCTGCCTCGCCGCTGGCGGCTTCCTGGGGGCGTTCGTCGGGGGCATCGCCGCCTTCGTGGGCGTGTGGCTCGGCGGGGCAGCGCCGTGGATCGGTCTCGCGCTCGCGTCCAGTGGCCAATGCAATGCGGCCTCGATCCCACCCATGATGTGCGGCTCCGTCCTGGCAGGTGCGGCGCTCGTCCTCGGGCCGGTGCCTGAAGGGCTCGGCTTCCTGCTCGGGTGGTTTGTTCGCCGAAGCCCGGGCAGGCACGCCTGATGCCGCCGCGGGACCTGCCGCAATCAACCGACGCCCTCGGTATGCGAAGCCCAGGGTGGCACGACCCACGCCGCTGAGCTGCGCGGGAGCCAGCGGAGGTGACCACTGCCGCGCGCAGCGGGAGAACGTCCGAGGGGGCCGTATGATGGGGCTCACTCGACGGCGAGCAACCACGCCAGCTACGGTCGCAGGGTTGGTGGCCGCAGGACCAGCATCTGCGTTACGAGCGGTGTAGGCCCAGCCGCGAGGCCGAAAACAGGAAGCACATGCGCTTCCTGAGCGTGAAACTCGTCGGGGCGTGGCGCAACGGTTGCGCACGTGCTTTGGGAGCACGAGGTTGTGGGTTCGAATCCCACCGCCCCGACCATCTCGCTGCTGCTGCGTCTGGCCTGTTGCGCCAACCTCAGCCGTTCATGCCCATTCGCGCGGGCTCGAATGCCCGCTTGGACCATGAGCAACCACATCGCCGTATAAGATGCACATCTATATGTGATGTGCGCTGACCATGCTCATGTCGCCTGATGTCTGTGGCTTATGGGACGCTATTGACATCCGCTGAATCCACATACTACTGTGTGTTAGTGCGACGCACGGCGATAACAGCAAGGATCTTGTGGATAATGCGGATGAACAAGACTGTCTCTGAGCTCGGCCAGATCGTAGGCGACCAGGTGCGTGACGCTCGCATCGCCCGCAACCTCGACCAGGCGAGCCTCGCGCAATTGGCCAATGTCTCGGTCGGGGCGCTGTCCAGCCTGGAGAGGGGCAAGGGATCGTCGCTGTCCACGTTCGTTGCCGTCGTGCGCGCTCTCGGGCGGACCGACTGGCTCGAGAGTCTCGCTCCGTTGGCAGCTGTGTCGCCGATGCACATGCTGCGAGCCAAGCGGCGGACCTCCAAGCGTCTGCGGGTGAGAGCCCGACAGACAGGGGTTGATGCGGCTGCCACGGTTGATCGAGGGGCTTGATGGCCTACGAAGCGGTCGATGTCATCGAAGTGAGGTGCTGGGGCGCGACGGTTGGAGCCGTGGCCCTCGATCCGAGGACCGGCTTCTACGCCTTTGAATACGATGACGGGTGGCTGCGCCGCCGGGATGATCTCGCCCCGACCACCATGCCCCTCGCATCGGGACGCGGGCCGCACATCTTCCCGACCCTCGAGCCGAACACCTATCAGAGGCTCCCGGCCCTGGTCGCCGATTCCCTCCCGGACGACTTCGGCAACGCCCTGACCAACGCCTATCTCGTGAGCCAGGGTGTCGGTACCGGCCAGATCAACGCGCTGGACCGGCTGGCCTACCTCGGGAAGCGCGGCATCGGCGCTCTCGAGTTCCGACCTGCGCGCGGCCCGCGGACCCGGAAGGCGACCGCGATCGACCTGTCCGAGCTCGTCCTCGCGGCTCGCGGCGCACTGTCCGGCGACATGACGAGCGAGCAGGGGATCACGCAGGCCCTCTCCCATCTCATCGCGGTCGGCACGTCGGCCGGTGGCGCTCGGGCCAAGGCGGTCGTCGCCCTGAACCCGGCGACCGGCGAGCTGAGGTCCGGCCAGGTGCCGGCGGATGCGGGCTTCGAGCAGTGGCTTATCAAGCTCGACGGGGTGGGTGGTGACGCCGACCTCGGCACCTCGAAGGACTTCGGCAGGATCGAATACGCGTACTGCCGGATGGCGTCGACGGCCGGGATCTCCATGACAGGGTGCCGCCTTCTCCGGGAGGGAGGCCGGGCGCACTTCATGACAAGGCGGTTTGACCGGGATCCCGACGGCACAAAGATCCACGTCCAGACCCTGTGCGGCCTCGGACATCTCGATTACCGGCTCGTCGGAGCCCACGACTATGCACAGCTCTTCGAGCACATCGACCTGCTGGGGCTTGGCCCGGAGGCTCGAGCCGAGGCGTTTCGACGCATGGTGTTCAACGTGGCCGCTGCCAACTGCGACGACCACACCAAGAACTTCTCCTTCCTCCTCCGGGAAGGCGGCGCATGGGAGCTGTCACCCGCGTATGACGTCACCCACGCTCACGCCCCCGACAGCAAGTGGACTCGCCAGCACCTGATGGCGGTGAACGGGCAGACGACGAACATCGCCCTGTCGGACGTGAGGACCGTGGGCGAGAGGTTCGGCGTCCCGGGCGTCGCGTCGATCGTTGGGCAGGTCCTCGAGGCCGTCGCGCGCTGGCCCGCCCTTGCCGCGGAGGCTGGCGTGGCACAGGAGACCGCCGACAAGGTTGCCGCTCACATCGAGACGTGGTCGTCGCCGCTGAGAGGGGCGTGGAGGCGCGCGAGCTCCGGGCATCAGGGCGCCCCGAGCTGAGGCAAGCGGTCGGCGTCGCGCCGGCGCCCCACCCGCCGCGCCCGCCGCCCGCCCGCCGCCCGCCACTTCTCATGGAGCCCTCATCAACCGCGCGCAGACTGCCGCGAGGCTCGCCGCGCGCCCGAGTGAACCGGACCGCGTGCGTCCCGCCGGAGCCCGCCTCCCGATGACCTACCTGCCTGACCTGCCCCCCGAGACCGGCGCCGAGCCCGCGCCGAGCATCGAGCCGCCGCAGACGGCCGGCCGGGGGCCGGGAACCAGGTTCCGCCGTGCCACCCCGTTCGCCGCCGGCGTGCTGGTCACGCTCGTCGTCGTCCTCGCGGCCCAGGCGCTGACGCCCCAGAAGCCGCCGCTCACGACGGCCGACGTGAACCAGGCGATCGCGAGCGCCATCGCCGCCCAGACACCCGGACCACCCACCTCGCAGCTCGTCTACGACGCGGTGCGGCCGTCGATCGTCCTGATCGAGACGGACGGCGTGGGCGCGGACGGCAAGCCCGCCTCGGGCGAGGGGACCGGTGTCATCGTGAACGCCCAGGGCGATGTCCTCACCGCGCTGCACGTCGTGTCGGACGCGACGGCGATCCACCTCACCTTCGCGGACGGCAGCCAGAGCACCGGGACGATCACCAGCCGCACGGACGCCACCGACATCGCCGTCGTGACCCCCGCCACGCTCCCGGCCCAGATCGCTCCCGCCACGCTGGGCAATCCGGGCTCGATGCAGATCGGCACCAACGCGTACGTCGTGGGCAACCCGTTCGGCCTCGTGGGCTCGCTCAGCACCGGGGTCGTCTCCGGGCTCGGCCGCTCCTTCCGCGATCCCGTCACGAACGAGGTCCGCAAGGGCCTGATCCAGTTCGACGCCGCCGTCAACCCCGGCAACTCCGGCGGTCCGCTGCTCGACAGCGGCGGCCGCGTCGTGGGCATCGTGACAGCCCTGATCAACCCGACCAAGGAGGATGTGTTCATCGGGATCGGCCTCGCCGTCCCCATCGATGTCGCCGGCGGCGGCGCCGGCCTGCCCCCGTATTGAACCGCCCGTACTGATCCACCCGAGTAGGAGACGATCCCCGTGGACCGCGAACCCAACAGCCGCCCGACGGACGGCGCCCTCCCCATGGAGCGCCTGCTGTACGAGGTGAAGAAGGTCATCGTCGGCCAGGACCACCTGCTCGAGACGATGGTCGTGGCCCTTCTCGCCCGCGGCCACCTCCTGGTCGAGGGCGTCCCGGGCCTGGCCAAGACGATGGCGATCAAGACGCTGGCCCAGTCCATCGGTGGCGACTTCAAGCGGATCCAGTTCACGCCGGACCTCGTGCCCGCGGACCTCGTCGGCACCCGGATCTACAACCAGAAGACCGGTGAGTTCACGACCTCGCTGGGGCCCGTGTTCACCAACCTCCTGCTGGCCGACGAGATCAACCGGGCGCCGGCCAAGGTCCAGTCCGCCCTCCTCGAGGTCATGCAGGAGCGCCAGGTCACCATCGGGCACGAGTCGCACGCCGTCCCCGACCCGTTCCTGGTCCTCGCGACGCAGAACCCGATCGAGACCGAGGGCACCTACGCCCTGCCCGAGGCGCAGGTCGACCGGTTCATGCTCAAGGTCATCATCGGCTACCCGAGCCCGACCGAGGAGTACGCGATCGTGGAGCGGATGACCGGCCGGCTTGAGGCCGTCAGGCAGGTCCTGGGCACGGCGGACCTGGTGGCCCTGCAGAGCGCCGCCGACGGCGTGTACGTGGACCCGGCGATCTACGACTACGCGGTCCGCCTGGCGGTCGCGACCCGGACGCCGGGCCGCTTCGGGATGCCCGAGCTGGCCCGGTTCCTGACCTACGGCGCGAGCCCGCGGGCCTCGATCAACCTGATCCTCACGGCCCGGGCCCTCGCCTACCTGCGCGGTCGCGCGTACGTGTTGCCGCAGGACGTGTCCGACATGGCCCCGGATGTCATCCGCCACCGCCTGGTCCTGTCCTACGAGGCGCTGTCCGAGGACGTCTCGGCCGACCGGATCGTGTCGACCATCCTTGGCCGGGTGCCTCCCCCGACCGCAATCCTGCAGGAACATGCCGGCAACCGCGCCTGAGCGCATCCTCCAGCGCCTGGACTGGCACGTCGTCCGGCGCCTGGATGGGCTGCTGCAGGGCGAGTACCGGAGCCTCTTCCGGGGGGTCGGCATCGACCTGGCCGGGCTGCGCGAGTACCAGGCCGGCGACGACGTCCGGTACATCGACTGGAACGTCACGGCCCGGATGGATACCCCGTACGTCCGCGAGTACAACGAGGACCGCGAGATTACGGCGTGGTTCCTGGTGGACCTCAGCCCGTCCGTGGACTTCGGGACCGTGGGCGAGGACCGCCTCAAGCGCACGGTGCTGATCGATTTCGTGGGCACGCTCGCGCGGGTGCTCACCCGGCGCGGCAACCGCGTCGGCGCCATCGTCTACGGTGCCCAGGTCGAGCACGCGATCCCCGCGGCCCGCGGACGCGTGGCGGTGCTTCGACTGGTGGAGGACCTGCTCGACCAGCCGATGCTGGACGCTGCCCCCGCGACCGACCTCGGCGTGCTGCTCGAGGAAGCGCTGCGGACGATCCGCCGCCGCTCCCTGGTCGTGATTGTCTCGGACTTCATCAGCGCGCCCGGCTGGGAGCGGTCGCTCCACCTGCTCAACCGGCGTCACGAGCTGCTGGCCGTCCGGCTCGTAGACCCGCGCGAGGTGGAGCTGCCGAACGTGGGGACCGTGGTCGTCCAGGACTCCGAGACCGGTGAGCAGCTGGAGGTGGATACGAATGACCGTGCGTTCCGGGAGCGGTTCGCGGCTGCGGCGCAGGCCCGGGAGGCCGCCATCAACACGGCCATCGGGCGCGCCGGGGTGGACGTCATGACGCTGTCCACCGATGACGACCTTGTCCGGGCCATCGTGCGGATGGCCTCGCGCCGGCATCGCCGGAGGCCGCTGGCGTGACGTTCCTCTGGCCGCCCCTGCTGCTCGCGGTCCTGCTGGTCCCCCTCGGGATCCTGGTGGCGGCACGGATCGAACGCGGGCGGCGCGGTCGCGTCACGGCCCTGGTTGGTGAGCGCTCCGAGGGCTCGGCGGCCGGTGCGGCCGCGAAGGCCCGTGGCCGGCGACCCCTCGACCGCCTCGCGCCGGCGCTCGTGGTGATCGGGATGCTGGTGCTCGTGGTCGCGCTGGCCCGGCCCCAGGCGACGGTTGCGCTGCCCCGCCTCGAGGGCACCCTGATGCTCACCTTCGACGTGTCCGGGAGCATGGCTGCGACCGACGGCACCCCGTCCCGCATGGACGAGGCGAAGGCGGCTGCAAAGGCGATCGTGGACCGGCAGCCGCCCGGCGTGGTCATCGGCGTGGTCGCGTTCAGTGACGCGGGGCTGGCGGTCCAGGCGCCCACCAACGACGCCGCGAAGGTCGAGGCTGCCATCAACCGGATGGCGCCAACGCGGGGGACGTCGCTCGGCGGCGGCATCCTGGCCTCGCTGGACGCCATCGCCAAGGCCGCGGCCGGCACGCCGTCCGACTACTACAGCAACCGTTCCCCGGCGCCGTCCGCCTCGCCGCAGGCCGTCGCGCCCGGCAGCGACGCCTCGACGATCATCGTCCTGTTCAGCGACGGCGAGAACACCACGCGCCCGGACCCGACCACCGCCTCGCAGGCGGCGGCCGACCGCGGCATCCGCATCGTCACCATCGGCGTCGGGACGGCGGCGGGCGCGACCCTGGACCTCGAGGGCTTCAAGGTCCAGTCGAGCCTCGACGAGGCTGCGCTCCAGCAGATCGCCGACACCACGAAGGGCGCCTACTACCCGGGTTCCGATTCTGCCGCGGCTGCGACGGCCGTCTACGACGAGCTGGCGCAGCAGCTGGTCGTGCGCAGCGAGCCGCTGGAGGTCACGGCCCTGGTCGCGGCCCTGGGCCTGCTCCTGATCGTCACGGGCGGCGCGCTGTCGCTGGCCCGCACGGGGCGGCTGCCGTGACGCGGCGACACTCCCGCCCGGACCCGAACGCCCGAGGAGGCGGCCGATGACGTTCCTGTGGATCGGGCTGCTGGCCGTCGTTCTGGCCGTTTCCGCCCTGATCCTGCTGTACGCCTGGAGCCAGCGGCGACGGAAGCCCGTTGCCGCCCGGTACTCCAGCCTGTCGCTGATCCGCGAGGCGGCCCCCGGCCGTCGCCGCTGGCGCCGCCACGTCCCGTTCGCCCTGTTCGCTGCGAGCGCCGCGGTGCTGGTCATCGCCCTCGCCCGGCCGGTCGTGGTCCTGAGCGTGCCCAGCAACCAGACGACCATCCTGCTCGCCATGGACGTGTCGGGCAGCATGTGCTCGACCGACATCGATCCCACCCGCCTGCAGGCTGCGGAGGAAGCCGCCGTGGCGTTCGTGAACGCCCAGGCATCGGACACGCAGATCGGCATTGTCGCGTTCAGCGGCTTCGCGGCCGTGATCCAGCCGCCGACCTCGGACCGGCAGGCCCTGGTCGACGCGATCCGGAGCCTCACGACCGGCCGCCGGACGGCGATCGGCAGCGGCATCCTGGCGGCGATCGACGCCATCTCCGAGATCGACCCGAACGTCGCGCCGAGCGTCATCGAGGGTCGTCCGGGTGTCGCTCCCACGCCGGTCACGCCAGGTGCGTACGCGCCCGACATCATCGTGCTGCTGACGGACGGCGCGAACAACGCCGGCGTCGATCCGCTCGAGGCGGCCCAGCAGGCCGTGGACCGCGGGGTCCGCGTGTACACCATCGGTTTCGGGACGGCCGCCGGGGGCGGGATGCAGGCCCAGTGCCGCCGGCAGTTCATGGGCAACGAGCCATTCGGGGCCGGTGGGGGACAGGGCGGCGGACAGGGCGGGTTCGGCGGTGGCGGCGGCAACAGCGGTGGCGGCGGCAACAACGGCGGTGGCCAGGGTAACCCCGGCGGGTTCCGCCGCGGCATCGACGAGGCCACCCTCAAGGCCATCGCTGCCGCCACGGGTGGCACCTACGCACCCGCGGAGAGCGCCGGCGACCTGCAGGCGGTGTTCGCGGCCCTGCCCACGAGGCTGATCACGAAGCATGAGCCGGTGGAGGTCAGCGTCGCGTTCGTCGCCCTGGGCGGTCTGCTGTGCGCCGCCTCGCTGCTGCTCGGCCGGGCCTGGCGGCCGATCCCGTAGGTC
>DATCGK010000168.1:0-14397 GCA_036508975.1 Candidatus Limnocylindrales bacterium | reverse complement strand
TGATGGTCTCGCCGTCATCGATGACGTGCATCCCGAAGTAGTCGAGGACCAGGCGCAACACATTCTCCAAGTTGGGACTATCGGCTCTACGGGCTTCCGTGCCGAGCGTCCACGCTCCGATAATGCATGCTGTCCGAGGGTGTTCGATGCGCGCCGCACACCCGCCCTGACCCGGGAACCCAATTGTCGCGCGTCCCAGCCAGTAGTCCGGGGGGATGATCGAGGAGGGAGAATCGATGATGACCGTAAGTGCAGCGCGCCGTTTGCTGCTGCCCCTTGCGATAGCCACCCTGGTCGCGGCGACGGTGGCGCCAGCGGTTGGCGCGTCCGCGCCGCGCGATGGGGTCGCGCCGAACGGCAAGGCCACGCCGGCCAGGAACGACAACAGGCCTGATCCGCTCAGCACCAAGCAGGCCGACCTCAAGAAGCAGGCCATCGAGGCCAAGCTCAACGGCAAGGCGCCGGGCAAGGTCAAGGAGGTCGCGAAGGGCCAGTACGTCCAGCTCGCGCTGGAAGGCACCGGCATGATCTGGACCGTCCAGGGGGAGTTCAGCGACTTCCCGCACAACAGCATTGCGGCGCCTGACCGCACGGTCAACAACACGACCCTCTGGGTGCCCGACTTCAGCAAGGCACACATGGACGGGTTGCTCTACGACCAGACGCGCGGCGCCAACTCGATGGCCAACTACTACCTCGAGCAGTCGTCGGGTCGCTACACGGTCGCGGGTGAGGCGACGGACTGGGTCACCGTCCCGCATAACGCCGCCTACTACGACGACAACAAGGGCGGCGTGGACACGACGAAGGACGTCTGGCTCTTCATCAGGGATACCGTGAACGGCTGGTACGACGCCCAGATCGCGGCGGGCAAGACGCCGGCCGAGATCAACACGTACCTGAGCGCTTTCGACAAGGCGGACCGCTACGACTACAACGGCAACGGCAACTTCAGCGAGCCGGACGGCTACATCGACACCTTCCAGTCGGTCCATTCCGGCGAGGGTGAGGAGGCCGGCGGCGGGGCTCTCGGGTCCACTGCCATCTGGAGCCACAGCTGGTACGCCTACTCCAACCTGATCGGGACCGCCGGGCCCGCCTTCAACAAGTACGGCGGCATCCAGATCGGCAACAGCGGCTACTGGGTCGGCAAGTACACGATCCAGCCCGAGAACGGCGGCGTGGGCGTGTTCACCCACGAGTACGGCCACGACCTCGGCCTGCCCGACCTGTACGACACCTCGGGTGGCGAGAACGGGACCGGCTTCTGGACGCTGATGTCCTCCGGCTCCTGGATGGGCGACGGCACCGTCGACATCGGCTCGAAGTCGAGCCACATGGGCGCCTGGGAGAAGTTCCAGCTCGGTTGGCTCAACTACGACGTGGCCTATGCCGGGACGAAGTCCGTCCACAAGCTCGGCCCCATGGAGTTCAACACGAAGCAGGCCCAGGGCCTGTTCGTGATCCTGCCCAAGAAGTCTGTTACCTCGAATATTGGTAAGCCATATGCCGGCTCCAAGTACTACTACAGCGGCGCCGGCGACAACCTGAACAACTTCATGTACAAGTCGTACACCCTCGCCGCCGGGTCCACGCTGGCGGCCAAGGTGAAGTACAGCATCGAGCTCGACTGGGACTACGCGTACCTGGTCTACTCGACGGACAACGGCGCGACGTGGATCCCGATCAAGACCAACCTCTCGACGACGACTGATCCGAACGGCCAGAACTTCGGCCAGGGGATCACCGGGAGTTCCAGCGGCTGGGTTGACCTGACCGCGAACCTGCCGGCCGGCAACGTCCTGCTCGGCTTCCGGTACTGGACGGACGCGAACACCGGCGGCTTCGGCTTCATGGCCGATGACATCAGCGTTACCGGCTCCCCGACCGATGGCGCCGAGACGGATGCTGGCTGGACCTACGCGCCCACCACCGGCTTCCACGTCACCACCGGCACGGAGAGCGCTCTCTTCAACCAGTACTACGTGGCCGAGTACCGCACGTACATGGGCTACGACTCCACCCTCAAGGTGGGGCCATACTTCTTCGGCTACCTGAACAACCCCGCCCTGCAGAACTACGTGGATCACTTCCCGTACCAGGACGGCCTGCTCATCAACTACTGGGACACGTCCCAGGCGAACAACCAGACGGCGGTGCACCCTGGCAAGGGTCTGCTCCTGCCGATCGACGCGCACTTCACGGCACTGCGCAACGTCAACGGCGCCGTCTGGCGGAACCGGATCCAGACCTATGACTCCACGTTCACGCTGGACAAGACCGACGCGCTCAACAACCTGCACGTCAACAGCGTGCTGTCCCCGATCCCGAGCCTGAAGGCGGTCCCGGTCTTCGACGACCGGACCCTTTACTGGGACCCGGCAAACCCGCAGGGCAGCGTGAAGAACCCGAACACCGGGACGCAGATCCGCATCACCGGCATGAGCGCCCTCAACAGCTTCATGCAGGTCGAGGTGCGTCCAGCCAAGTAGACGGACGCACCCTCGCAATCGCAGGAGGCCCCCGGCTCGCCGCCGGGGGCCTCATCGCGCCGGGCCAGCGCCGGGCCAGCGCCTGGGCGCGGGTCGGCCGGCCGTGGGCTCCCGCCCGAGGCTGCCGCCCGGGCCCGTGACATCATGGTCGCCATGCGCGGATACGGCAGGCGAGACGCACCCGGTGTGCCGGCAGGCGTTGGCGGGCACCGGAAAGCCCGGGCGGGACGGTGATGATGCGGGCGTTCGTGATCGTGGGCGCGCGCGCCGCGCAGGTGCGCAGGCTCCCTCGACCGGAGCCCCGCCCGGGCGAGGTGGTCGTCGACGTCGAGCGGGCGGGTGTCTGCGGCACCGACGTCGAGTTCTACACCGGCGAGATGACCTACCTGCACACGGGTCAGGCCGCGTATCCGATCCGCATCGGCCACGAGTGGGCCGGGGTTGTCACCTCCGTCGGAGACGGCGTGGATCCGTCGTGGGTTGGACGCCGGGTGACGGGCGACACGATGCTGGGCTGCGGGGACTGCCAGCGATGCAGGAACGGACGCCAGCACCTGTGTGCCGACCGGTACGAGATCGGCGTCCGCAACGGCTGGCCGGGTGCGCTTGCCGAGCAGCTGCCGGTGCCGGTCCGGGCGCTGGTCACCCTGCCCGAGACGGTCGGGCCATCGCTGGGCGCCATGGTCGAACCCGGCGGCAATGCGCTGCGCGCCGTCCGTGGAGCCGGGCTCGAGGCCGGCGAACGCCTTCTCGTGCTTGGCCCCGGGACGATCGGGCTGCTCGCTGCCCAGATCGCTGCGGCGCAGGGCGTCGAGGTCCACCTGGTGGGTCGCAGCGAGCGGTCCCGGACCTTCGCGCGGGCGCTGGGCTTCGAGAACGTGTGGACGACCGAGGCCATGCCCGACCTGCGGTACGACGCGGTGATCGACGCTTCCAACTCCACCGGCCCACCCGCCCTCGCCCTGGACGTCGTGGAGCCCGGCCGTCGCGTGGTCTACATCGGCCTCGCCGGCCAGCCCAGCCTGATCGACACGCGCACGATGGCGCTGAAGGACGTGACGGCTGTGGGCGTGCTCAGTGCCTCCGGGGGCCTGGAGGGCATCATCGACCTGTACGCGTCGGGAGCCGTTGACCCGCGACCCCTCATCGGGGCCACGGTCTCCCTCGATGAGGTCGCCGACGTCCTCGCCGGTCACCGCCAGCCGGGCTGGGGCGACGCACCCAAGATCCACGTGGATCCGCGCCGGTGACCGCCCGATGAAGGCGCTCGTGTACACCGGCCCCCTGCGGCTCGAGTACACGGATCTCCCCGATCCCGTGCCCGGCCCCGGGGAGATCCTGGTCCGGGTCAGGGCGGTCGCGATCTGCGGCTCGGACGTCCACGGCTATACCGGGTCCACCGGCCGCCGCATCCCGCCCGTGATCATGGGCCACGAGGCGTCGGGCGTGGTCGAAGCCGTGGGCCGGGGCGCCGAGGGCTGGGTCTCGGGCACGCGCGTCACGTTCGACTCGATCGCGTGGTGTGGCGATTGCGGGCCCTGCCGGGCCGGGCGCACGAACCTGTGCGAGGCCCGTCAGACCTTTGGTGTCTCGACACCGGCGTTCCGCCGGGACGGGGCGATGGCCGACTATGTCGTCGTGCCCCAGCACATCGTCCATCGCCTTCCCGAGTCGGTCTCGTTCGACGCCGGGGCGATGGTCGAGCCAGCCGCCGTCGCCATGCACGCGGCGAGGATCAGCGGGATCGAGCCGGGGGACCTGGTCGTGGTGGTGGGCGCCGGCCTGATCGGGAACCTCGCCATGCAGGCGGCACGGACGCTCGGCGCCGGGACCGTTGCCGTCGTGGACATTCAGCCCGAGCGCGTGGACCTGGCCAGGCGCCTCGGCGCCGACGTCCTAATCGATTCGACCGCCGGCGACCCCGCCGCGCTCCTCGAGCAGGCGACGGGGCGCCGGACTGCCGACGTGGCCCTGGAAGCGGTCGGCATCCAGGCGACCATCGATCTCGCCACGGCGCTGACCCGGCCCGGTGGCCGGCTGACGCTCATCGGCAATGTCCGCCCGCGGGTGGAGCAGGACCTCCAGGGCATCGTCGCGGGCGAGCTCACCATCCGCGGCTCGTCCGCGAGCGCGGGGGAGTACCCGGACTGTATCGCGCAGATCGCCGACGGGCGCCTTCGGGTCGCCGAGCTGATCAGCCGCGTCATGCCGCTCGCCGATGGCGCGGCGGCGTTCGAAGCTCTCCACCGGGGCGAGCCCGGGCTCATGCGCATCGTGCTCCATCCGCCCGACTGATCGCCCAGCCCAGCGGCCGCCCGGCCCGGTGGCACCGCCCAGTCCACGTCATCACCGGAGTCGCACATGCCGTTCGTATCCGTGGCCGAAGCCTTCAACCAGCCGACGCAGGATCTCGAGACGCTCGCCCGTGACGCGGGCGAGGCCCCCTGGCGCCATGCCCTCGTCGGGACGTCTGGCCTGCGCGTGACCTTCCATGGGTGGCCGGCCGGGTTCTCAACGGTGCCGCATCGCCATCCCCACGCGGAGGAGATCTTCATCGTCCTCACCGGCCGGGCACTGTTCACCATCGGCGATGAGCCGGAGCGCGAGGTGGGACCCGGTGAGCTCGTGCTCGCGTTGCGGGGCGTGCGTCATCTCATCCGGGTCGGCTCCGATGGCCCGATGACGATGCTCGCCGCCGTGGCGCCCAACGAGGACCGACCCGATGAGACCATCGAGCCGGCCTGACGCCCTCGGGAGCCGGATGTGATCAGACGCCACGACGGTCCCGACGTCCTGTTCGACCTGCACCTGGAGCTGGGCGAGGGTCCCAGCTGGGATGCGGCCGCCGGCCGCCTGTCGTTCGTGGACATCCTGGCCGGGAAGGTCTACGTGGCGAACCCGGAACGGGTCATCGATGTGCTCACGGTGGGGGCGCACGTCGGGGCCGCGCTCCCGGCGACGGGTGGGGGATACCTGCTCGCCCGGCGCGACGGCTTCGTGCGGCTGGAGAGCGACGGCACCGCGGAGCCGCTGGCGCTGCCCCTCCGGGACCTGCCCGACCTCCGGTTCAACGACGGGAAGTGCGACCCGGCCGGCCGTGCCTGGGCGGGGACGATGCCCTACGAGCAGAGCCTCGGCCGCGGCGTCCTCTACCGGCTCCAGGGCGGGGAGGCCGTCGAGGCGGTCACCGGTGTGGGCCTCTCGAACGGGCTCGGCTGGAGCCCGGACTCCCGGACCATGTACTTCGTCGACACCTGGGCGGCGCGCATCGATGCCTTCGACTTCGACGCGGCGTCGGGGACGCTCGGAGCCCGGCGGACGCTCGTTGACCTCGCAGGTGCCGAGGGCGTCCCGGACGGGCTGTGCGTCGACGGCGAGGGCTGCCTCTGGGTTGCCGCCTGGGACGGATGGGAGGTGCGCCGCTACGCGCCCGATGGCCGCGGGATCGGGTTCATCCGGTTGCCCGTGAGCCGGCCCACGAGCTGCTGTTTCGTGGACGATTGGCTCGTCATCACCTCGGCGGCCCATGGGCTGGACGACGACGACCGCTCCCTCCAGCCGCACGCGGGGGCCGTGTTCGCGATCCGTCCCGGCGTCTCCGGGCCGGGCGCGACGCGCTGGATCCCGACGGGTCGAGACCGCCCGGGCAGCCTCCGGGCCCCGTAGCTCCCCGGCGAGATCAGGCACGACCGGCCCGCATCCCGCGGAGCGGCCACGCCTGGGCCGCGATGAGCGCGCCGACCGGCGCTCCGATCGCGGCGACGGCGAGCACCAGCGACACCGATCCGGTCAGCCCGACGAGGGGCAGCCCGGCTGCCGCGACGACCAACGACCCGGCGGCCGAGGTGGCGAAGTGCAGTGCCGTGGTCGAGGCCTGCCGGGTGGGCGCGGCCGCCCCGGCGATGGCGCCGAGCGAGGGGACGACCACCCAGGCGAAGCCGGCGCCGAAGAACAGGCGCGCCACGATCACGAGCGTGGGCGTCGGCGCCACCGCCGACAGCAGACCGCTCACCCCGAGCAGGAACGCTCCGAGGATGAAGAGACGGCGGCCGCCGAGCCGGGCGAGGATGATCGGCAGCAGCAGGTAGGCCGGCACCTCCGCGAGGGCGCTCGCGGCGGTGGCGAGACCGATCTCCCACCCCGAGCCACCGAGCTCGGCAACGCGCGGGCCCGTGAAGATCCCAGGCGCATTGGCGCCGCTGAAGACCAGGACGAGACCGCCGAGGAACGTCGCCTGCCGGCGCACCTCCGTCCCCACGCCGGACCACAGCCCGCCCGTTGCACCCGCGGCCACCCCGGTGCCGGTGCGGAGCTCGCTCCCGAGCCGCATGGCGACAGAGATCGCCGCCATGACGGCGAACAGGGCGGCGGCGAGCCCCGGGACGGCCCAGCCGGCGGCCGTGAACGTGATGGCCGCGCCGACGGCAACGGCGGAGACGATGTAGCCGCTGGTCGCCCCGGCCCGCACGCGGGCGAAGCGTGAGCGCGAGCCGCCCAGCCGGGCGAGTGACAGCGAGTCCACGAGCGGGGTGTACGCCGACGAGGCCAAGGCCCACAGGAGGTACGCGACCAGGAACACGGGCAGCGCGCCCACGGCCAGCCCCGCGGCGGCCGGTGCGCCCAGGAGGAACGCAGCCACCAGCACCCGGCGTCGGCCCAGGCGGTCGCCGTACCGGCCCCATGCCTGGGCGGAGAGCAGCGTGAGGACGGCACCGGCGGCCGCGAGCGGGCCGACGAGCGCCACCGGCAGCCCGACCCGGATGGCGAGCACCGAGGCGAAGGGGCCGATGGCGCCGTAGGTCGCGCCACGCGCGACCATGAGGAGGAAGAGTCGCAGGGTCACGCGGAAGAGGGTCCGGGAATCGAGCGGGGTTGTCCACTCCCGTCCCGCGCGGTCCGCGTCTCGTGCCTGATCCCGGGACCCGACCCAGCGGTCACCCGGCCCAGGTGTAGCCCCCGTCGACGTAGAGGGTCTGGCCGGTGATGAATGTCGACTTGTCGCCGAGGAGGAAGGCGATCGCCCCCGTGACGTCCTCGACCCGGGCCAGGCGCCGGAACGGGACATGCTCGAGCACGCCGAGGTCGATCGTCCCGGCCGCGACCTGGTCGCGGATCAGCGGCGTGTCGGTCCACGAGGGCGCCACGGCGTTCACCCGGATCGGCCGTTCCGCCCACTCCACGGCTAGCACGCGGGTGATCCCGACCACGCCGTGCTTCGCCGCGGCATACGCGACGCGACCCGGCAGCGCGCGCATGGAGAACACCGAGGCGAGGTTGACGATGGCCGCCCCCGGCGCCAGGTGGGGATAGGCGGCCTGGCAGGCGTAGAAGGTCCCGGAGAGGTCGATGTCGATGACCCGCTGCCAGTCGTCGGCGGCGAGTTCTGCCGAGGGTCCCGTCCGGTTGATCCCGGCGCTGTTCACGAGGCCGTGGAGCGGGCCGAAGCGCGCCGCGGCGTCGGCAAAGACCTCCCGGAGCCTCTGGGGCTGGGTGACGTCCGCGCGGACGAAGGTGCAGCCCAGCTCGTCGGCGAGGCCCTGCCCGGCCGGGTCCGCGTCCAGGATGATGCAGTGCCACCCGTCCGCCGTCAGCTCCCGGGCGGTCCCGGCACCGATCCCCTTCGCGCCGCCGGTGATCACCGCCTGCTTCATTGCGCGAATCGTGTCGGAGGGAAGGAGGTCCACGGCGAGGCTCCGGTCTATGGATACCGATGTCAGGGATTGGCGGGGCAATGATGGAGCCTGGAACGCGCCGCCGCCTGGCCGGAGCCCGGTTCGTCGTCACTCCGCCATGCACCTGCGCGCGCATGATGCCGGGCAGAGCAACGTCGGTCGGCCTCGGCGGGCCGGGATCACGGTGCGGGCGGCCGGCCGAGGCCTGCCTACGCAGCCACGCCGGAGACCATGGCCGGTGATGGACCGCGGGAATCGCTCGGCGGGATCTCGATCACGAACCGGCGGTCGTGCAGCAGGCTGCGCACGAACCGCGAAACCGCGCCCGGAAGCCGGCTGGGCTGCGCGAAGCTGGCGCACTCGAGCCACACCACGTCATCGCGGACGGCGATGGTGAGGTTGTCCCCACATGTGCAGAACGAGGGGGAACGGAGGGCCGCGTCGACCGCGACCAGGACGGAGTCGTCGTGCATGGCACGCACCTCGGCTCCCGGCCCTTCCGATCGCCGGTGCCCGCACAGGTTGGGGGCGAGGTCGATCCACCGGGAGCAAGACCGCCGTGGCCCAACTTGATGCGCACCGGCGCAGGATCCACGGCCCGGATGGCTGCCACCCCCTGGTGGACGAAGCCGACCCGTGGCCCAATGCTCGGTCACCGGCGCCTCCCGGTCAAGGCCGGCCAGGGTGCGCGATGGTTGCGTTTGGGATAGCGGACTAGTCCAAGCTGCGCGCCAGGATGACGATCAGCCCCGGGTTCGCGACAGAGCTGCGCCCCGAGGATGCGTGGCCCGCCAGCCACGACTACCCCGTCTGCACCTGGTCGAGCAGTTGACCATCGGGCCCGAGCAGCTGAAGAACCACGTCGGCCGTGCCCAGGGCGTGGGTGGAGCAGCTGAGGCAGGGGTCGTAGGCACGAACCAGGGCGGAGACTCGATTGAGGGCGCCCTCCTGGATCTTGTTGCCGTCGACGAAGCGCTTGGCCACTTGGAGGATGCCGCGGCCCATGGCCAGGTTGTTGTGGCCCGTCGCGACGATCAGGTTGGCCCAGGTCATGGCGCCGTTGTCGTCCACCCTGTAGTGGTGGATGAGCGTCCCCCGCGGGGCCTCGATGATGCCGGTGCCCTCGAGGTTGTTGACGCCCGCGTGGGCGCGGACCTTCGTCCCGAGGATGGCTGGGTCGTCGAGCAGCTCAGCCATGCGCTCCAGGCCGTACAGGGCCTCGATCAGTCGCGCGTAGTGGTAGTGGAAGCCGCTCTGGACGATGCGGCCGAGGCGGCCGCGGTATTCCACGAGCTCCGCGTCGGCCTCCGGCGTTCCGCAGCGGTCGGCCACGTTGAGGCGAGCGAGCGGGCCCACCCGGTAGATGCCGTCGGGGTAGCCGACAGGCTTGTAGTACGGCGCCTTTAGGTAGGAGTCCGTGAGGCTCGCCTCGCCGATGAAGCGCGCGTAGTCCTCGGGCCGCACCTGGTCGGCGACGATGGCGCCATCGGATCCGACGAAGCGCAGATTCCCGTCGTACAGCCGCAGCGAACCGTCCTGCCCGACGAGGCCGCAGTACATCGTCGGGAAGTTGGAGAAGGCCTCGATCTCGTCCGGGAAGCTGTCGAGCGTCTTCTTCCAGAGCGCGAGCGTGCGCCGGACGATCGCCATGGCCGCGGGTAGCTCGGCGAGGGTCTTCTCTCGCGCGGCCGGGTCGAGCGGGGCGTTGACGCCGCCGGGCACGATCCACGACGGGTGGATGCGCTCCTTGCCAAGACGCTCGATCACCTGCTGGCCGAACTTGCGCAGCGCGATCCCGTCGCGCAGCGCGTCGGGGTGCTCCTCGAGCAGCCCCGCGACGTTGCGCCGGGCGGGGTCGTAGTCCATGCCGAGCAGCAGGTCAGGCGCCGAGAGGTGGAAGAAGGAGAGCGCATGCGACTGGACGAACTGAGCGCAATGGACCAGCTCGCGCAGCTTGGCGGCGGCCACCGGGATGCGGATGGCCATGATCTCGTCGCATGCCTTCGACGACGCGAGCAGGTGGCTCACCGGGCAGATGCCGCAGATGCGCGACGTGATCGACGGCATCTCGTAGTACGGCCGTCCCTCGATGAACTTCTCGAACCCGCGGACCTGGGTCACGTGGAACTGCGTGTCGGTCACCTTGCCCGCGTCGTCGAGCCTGATCGTGATCCTGGCGTGACCCTCGATGCGCGACACGTGGGGGATCGTGACCGTGCTCATGACTGGTCTCCTGGCCTCCGCCGGCTGCGCCACGGGCGCAGCGGCGGCGGGCTCATGGCCCATGGCGGCGCGCGGCGCGCGCCTCACCGTCCCGGGTGTTGCCTTCCTGGTCGCCATGCCCGGCCTACCCGAACCGGACCTTGGAGCCGAGGTCCGGTTCGCGGCCCTCGAGCAGCTCGCTCAGCACCATCAGGATCGTGTTGGGCTTGGGCGGGCAGCCGGGGACGTAGACGTCGACCTTGACCGTCGAACGCAGTGGCTCGGCCTGCTTGAGCAGCGCGGGCACGCCGTCTGTCGGCACGCCCGGTCGCTCGTCCGCTCCCTCGACGTAGATCCGCTCGAGCAGCTTGCGGGTGGGGATGCCGTTCCGCATCGAGGGCACGTTGCCCGTCACCGCACAGTCGCCGAGCGCCACCAGGACCTTGCTGCGCGCTCGCGCGGTCTGGACGAGCTTGAGGTCGTCATGGCTGCTGACCGCGCCTTCGATCACGGCCACGTCGACCCCCTCGGGCCACTCCTGCGCATCGACCAGCGGGCCGTACACGATGTCGGCCCTCCGCAGGACGGCGATGATCGCCTCGTCGATGTCGAGAAGCGACATGTGGCAGCCTGAGCAGCCGTCGAGCCAGCAGGTGGCAATCTTCAGCTTGTCCATCACATGCCCTCGCGCATCGAGGTCAGGCGGCTCACGACGGTCCGCTGCTTCGTCATCTCCTCGACCCCCCAGCCCTTCTCGGCCATCGCGCCCGTCGGGCAAGCCTGGACGCACTTGCCGCAGCTGGTGCAGGTCGTCGCCTCGCCCCAGGGTCGCTGCAGCTCTGAGACGAGATGGGAGCCGATGCCGCGTCCGGCGAGGTCCCACACGTGCGCGCCCTCGATCTCGGCGCACGTCCGCACGCAGCGCGAGCAGAGCACGCAGCGGTTGTGGTCGAGCACGTAGCGCGGGTGCGTCGTGTCGACGGGGAGGCGCGGACAACTGTACGGGTAGCGGACGTTGGTGACGCCGTGGTCCTGCGCCAGCGTCTGCAGCTCGCAGTGCCCGGAGGAGACGCACACGGCACAGACGTGGTTGCGCTCGGCGAACAACAGCTCGAGCGCGATCTTCCGATAGGACTCGAGCTGCGCCGAGGTGGTGACGACCGCCTGGCCCTCCTGCACGGGTGTGGTGCAGGCGGGCAGCAGGCGCGCGACGCCGGAGACCTCCACCATGCACAGCCGGCACGCACCGACCGTGCTGAGGCCCTCCATGTAGCAGAGAGCCGGGATGTACTTATTGTTGGCTCGCGCGACCTCGAGGATGGTCTGGCCGGGAGTGGCCGCGATCACCTCGCCGTCGATGCGGACCTTCACCTTCTCGGTCAAGGCGATCTCCCTATCTCTCGGCGCTGCGGATGTCGCAGCGCAGGCAGCGGGATGTCTCCTCCATCGCCGCCACCGGCGTGAGGCCGAGCGAGACCTCGACGTTCGAGCGCACCCGCTCGGTCGCGGCCCTCTCGCCGGGGACGTGGCGGGCGATCTCGCTGGGCGTCTCGGGTGGCTCCATCTCGTACGCGAACTCGGGGAACAGGGTCAGGAAGCGCTTCTGGCCCATCAGCTTCTTGTCGATGTTGCGGGCAGCCTTCTTGCCGTAACCCATGGCGTTCGAGACGTTCGAGGCACCGCTGATCAGGTCACCGCCGGCGTAGAAGCGCTCCCGGCTGGTCTCGAGCGTGTACCGGTCGACCTCGAGCGTGCCGCCCTCCTTCACCATCAGGCCCGAGGCCTTGGAAAAGTCGGGGTCGATGGTCTCGCCGACGGCGAGGATCACGGTGTCGCACTCGATGCGGATCACCTCGTCGGTCGGCACCGGCCGGCGGCGGCCCGAGGTGTCGAACTCACCGGGCCTCGTCCTGACCGCCTCCAGCGCGCGGACCTGGCCGTTCTTGTCGCCCACGATGCGGTGCGGGGCGGCGAGGTAGACGACCTTCGCGCCCTCGTGCTCGGCCGCCTCGATCTCCTCGGGGATCGCCGGCATGTCCTTGCGCTCGCGGCGATAGACGATCGTCACCTCGGCGCCCAGCCGGCGGGCGGTTCGCGCCGAGTCGATGGCGGCGTTGCCGCCGCCGATCACGACCACGTTCCGGCCGACTGGCACCTGCTCGTCGCGCGACACGGCCTCCAGGAACGGGAGCGCCGGGATCACGCCCGTGAGCTCCGTGCCCGGGAGGTAGACCCACGCCTCCTTCCAGGTCCCGATCGCGAGGAAGACCGCGTCGTACTGGTGGGCCAGGTCGTTCAGCGTGACGTCGCCGCCCACGTTGACGTTGAACTGGAAGCGGACGCCCATGCGCTCGATGAGCTCGATCTCCCTGTCGAGCACAGCCTTCGGGAGCCGGTACTCCGGCAGCGCGTAGCGAAGCATGCCGCCCGCAGCCGGGCGCGAGTCGTAGACGACGACGCTGTGGCCGAAGAGCGCCAGGTAGTACGCGCAGGCCAGGCCGGTCGGGCCTGCACCGACGATCGCGACCTCGCGCCCGGTCGGCTCCAGCCGCCGCTCGCGGACGCGCTCGACGACCGTGTCGAACCTGTCGGAGAGCAGCACCTCGTCGGCGATCAGGCGATGCACGTCGCGCATGTTCACGGGCTCGTCAATACCGGCGCGGCGGCACCGGTTGTCGCAGGGGTGCTGGCAGACTCGGCCCGTCGAGGCCGGGAGCGGGTTGTCCAGGATCACCGAGAGGAACGCGTCTTCGACCCGCCCCTCCTTGTACAGCTGCAGGAAGCGCGGGATGTTCATGTGCAGCGGACAGGAGTTCTCGCACGGTGAGAGCGCGAGGTCCTCGCACACGCCGGCGCGACAGCGCTTCGCCACGATGTGGTCCTCGAACTCGTGGCGGAAGTGGCGCAGGCTGGTGAGCACGGGATTGGGGGCACTCTGGCCGAGCCCGCAGAGCGAGGTGTCGCGGACCATGCGGCACAGCTCGTCGAGCGTGTCGATGTCCTGGTGCGTGGCGGTGCCCACCGTGAACTGGTTGAGCATGCGCAGGGCCTTGTCGAGTCCGACACGGCACGGAACGCACTTGCCGCAGCTCTCCGAGTGCGTGAACTCGATGAAGTAGCGGGCGACGTCCACCATGCAGTTGTCCTGGTCCATCACGACCATGCCGCCCGAGCCCATGATCGAGCCGAGCTGCGCGAGCGTCTCGTAGTCGACCGGCGTGTCGAACATGTCCGCCGGAATGCAGCCGCCCGAGGGCCCGCCCGTCTGCACAGCCTTGATCTCGCGGCCGTCGCTGCTGCCGCCGCCGATGTCGTAGATGAACTTCGCGAGTGGCGTGCCGAGCGGCATCTCGACCAGGCCCGTGCTGTGAACCTTGCCGACCAGCGAGAAGACCTTCGTGCCGGCGCTCTTGGCGCTGCCTGTCTCGGTGAACCAGGCCGGCCCCTTGGAGACGATGGGCGCGATGTTGTACCAGGTCTCGACGTTGTTGATGTTGGTGGGCTTGCCGTAGAGGCCCTTCTGCGCCGGGAACGGCGGGCGCGACCGTGGGCGGCCGGACTGGCCCTCCAGCGACGCGATCAGTGCCGTCTCCTCGCCGCACACGAAGGCGCCGGCGCCTTCGACGAGCTCGACGTCGAAGCTGTACCCGCGCCCCAGCACGTTCTCGCCCATCACGCCGTAGGCGCGTGCCTGCTCGATCGCACGCTCGAGCCGCAGCACGGCGAGGGGGTACTCGGCACGCACGTAGATGATCCCCCTGGGCGCACCGGTGACGAAGCCGGCGATCAGCAGGCCCTCGAGGAGCGCGTGGGGGTCGGACTCGATCTCGTTGCGGTTCATGTACGCGCCCGGGTCGCCCTCGTCCGCGTTGCAGACGAGGTACTTCTCGGGCCCGGCCGCCTTCTGGAGGAACTCCCACTTGTTGCCCGTCAGGTACCCGGCGCCACCACGACCGCGCAGCTTCGAGGCCTTGATCTGCTCGATCACAGCGGCGGGGTTCTGGTCGATCAGGACCTTGTACAGGGCCTGG
>DATCGK010000167.1:0-5408 GCA_036508975.1 Candidatus Limnocylindrales bacterium | reverse complement strand
TCGCGTTGAACAGGCACGCGGCGATGACCTCGAAGTGGTCCACGCGGTAGTAGCGGCTCATCGGATCGCCGCGACTCGCACGCGTCTTCTGCGTCTCGGCGCGGAGCAGGCCCGTCCCTGAGCGGACGTTCTTTACCTCGAGCTGGATCACCGTGCGGTCGGTAAACCAGACCGTGAAGTCGGGCACGCCGTCCTGGTCGAACCACTCGTAGTGGTCGATCACGTCGTCACGCTGGAGCCTGTCAAGGTGGCGGCTCATGAACAGCTCCGCGAGCTTGCCCTTGAGGTCGGCGCGAGCCCGAAACCCGTTCTCAAGCGCGTCGAGTATGTCGCGGGCGCTGGCGTTGAGCATCCGTTCGACCGGGTGGCCAATCGTGTTCGTACGCGTACCAGGACCGGGATCGACCTGCCGCTGATCACCCATCATGCACGGAAGTCTACCGGTGCTGATAATCGCTGACGGTGGCCCACAGTTCCTTCGCGACAGACCAGAACGAATGTTCTGATTGTACTCATCCCTGGGGACCTGGGCCAACGGGATCTAGACCCCGCTCACGGCCTTGATGCGCCCGGTCCTGATGGCCGCGGTCAGCGCCGCGTGGTCGCGCTCGGTCTGGTCGGCATACGCCTCCGCGAACGTCGTCATCGCCAGCTCGAACGCATCGTCGGTGCCGAGGTACGCGCTGATCGTCGCGGGCTCCCCTGACCGCGCGTGCCCGCGTGCCAGGGCCCAGGCGCAGAGCTCGCCCCAGGTCAGGAGATCCCCGGCCGTCATCGACTCGATGACGGCACTTCCCTTCTGGTCCTCGTGCTGCCGGACGTACAGGTGGTTCCCGAGCGGCCCGACCGCCCATCCGAGCAGGATGTCGCTTGCGGCCTGCAGGCGTCGCTGCCCGGTGACCACGCGCTCGCCGTGGCTCGCGGCGCTGCTCGGCCCCAGGTACCGCTCGTAGACCGACGCCTCGGCCTGCTTCACCTGGAGGAAGAGCGGGTCATCCTCGGTGCCGCCCAGGAGCAGGGCGACGAAGGCGCCCAGGCCCACGCTGCCGACGCCGACGACCTTGAGCGCGAAGTCCCGCATCTCGTACCGATCGAGGAGCAGGCGCCGATCTTCCTGGAGGCTCTCGCGATACTGGCCCAGGGTCGACGCGGCGAGGGGTGGCGTGACATCCGGCCGTCGCACGAGGGTCGGCGGATGTTCCACCAGTTGCCGCTCGCCGTCCACCATCGTCGTCAGCCTGCCCAGCTCGTGGATGGCGTCGTGATGGGCCGTGGACCTGACGGTGCCCTGGATCATCGCCCGCTCGGGCTTGCTGACGTAGGAGAGGATCCCCGCGACATCCACGTGGGCGTAGTAGACGTCGATGGCGTGCATCGTCGCGTAGCCCGCCATCCGGTCGCGGTACGAGCGGATGGCCTGATGGACGATGTGCCGCGTGTCGTGGGCGGCGAGGCCACGGGCGCGTCCGGCGACGACGAGGCTGGCGACCAGGCGCTTGAGGTCGAACTCGAACGGCCCGCGCAGGGTCTCGTCGAAGTCGTTGACATCGAACAGCAGGTCGCGCTCCGGCGAGGCGAACAGGCCGAAGTTGGCGAGATGCGCGTCACCGCACAGTTGCGTGACGACGCCCGAGCTCGGGCCCGCGCAGAGGTCTGCGGCCATGGGCAGTGCCGCGCCCCGCAGGAACGTGAACGGCGAGATCGCCATGCGGCCGTACCGGACGGGCACGAGCTCCGGGATCCGGCTCATTGCCTGTTCCTCCAGGAGCGCGACGGGATCCGGTCGGTCCGGGGTCGCCACCCAGGCGCCGAGGGCGGCAGGCGGGCTCGCCACCCGGGCCGCCTCTCCGGCCGCCTGACGTGCCGCCTGGCTCACCCGCTCGGTCATCGGCCGGGCCTCAGGTCGAGGATGCCGGCGCGTCCGTGCCGGCAAGGGCCGAGGCTGCCCTGTGCGCCGTGACGGCTTCGCCGAGCGTGTCGTGGATGTTGGCGGCGCCGATCTTCTCGGTGAGCCCGTAGGCATCGAGCAGGGCCCGGATCGCGGGGCTAAGGTCGGCCAGCATGAGCGTGACGCCCTGGCGGCCCAGTTCCTCCTGGACCTGGCGCAGGGAGTCGGACCCGGAGTAGTCGATGTCGGCCACCGCGGACCCCAGGACGACGAGCGTCCGGAGCGGGGGACCGGCACGTTCCGCGATCCCCATGATCTCCTCGGTGAAGCGCGCAGCGTTGGCGTAGTACAGGCCCGCCCCGAAGCGGTAGACAGCCAGGCCCGGTGCCATCTGGGCGCCACCCGCGAGCGGTGCCGTCCGGATGCCGCGTTCGTCCGTGTAGACGACCAGGGTGTCGTACGGCCGGTAGCTGTGGAAGATGTGTTCGACGATCGAGAGGGCCATCGCCAGGACGATGCCCTGCTCGACGCCGACGACCACGACCGTCACGGTCGTGATGGCTGCCACGCCGAACTCGCCCTTGCGCAGGCGGTAGATGTCGGTCATGCCCCGCACGTCGACGAGCCGGACGCCGATGAGGAACACCACGGACGCCAGGACCGCGTTGGGCATGTAGGCGAGCGGCCCGGTCAGGAACAGCAGGACCACCACGACGACCGCCGCAGCCGTCAGCTGGCTGATCTGGGTGCGGCCCCCGGCGCTGTCGACCATCTCGGTCTTGGTGGGGCTGCCGTTCACGACGAACGTGCCCGTGAGGGCGGCGGCCAGGTTGGCCGAGCCGAGGCCCACGAGGTCCACGTTCTCGTCGAAGCTGTCGGCGTACTTCATCGCGTAGGCACGTGAGGTGGCCGCGCTCTGGGCGAGGATCACGATCACCAGCGAGATGACCGTGGGCAGGAGGGCCGAGACGTTGGCGGCCGTCATCACCGCCGTGGGCAGGCCGAGCGCCGGCAGGCCGCCGGGCACGGTCCCGAGGGTCGTCACGCCGTGGGCCTCGAGGTCCAGGAAGGAGCTCGCGGCGATGGCGACGACCACGGCGAGGAGCGCGCCCGGGATCTTCTTGTTGACGCGGTCCAGGCCGAGGATCGTGACCAGGACGAACGCGGAGACCGCCAAGGTCGTGAGGCTGGTCCCGGTGGGGATGGCCCGGAGGGTCTCGGCGAACTTCTGGATCGTGCCGCCGGTCTCTCCGCTGATGCCGAACATGCCGCCGACCTGGCCCATGGCGACCTGGATGCCGACGCCCGTGAGGAAGCCGATGAGGACGCTCCGGGACAGGAAGTTGGCGATGAAGCCGAGGCGAAGCAGACGGGCGAGCACGAGCAGGATCGCGCACATGAGAGCGCCGAGCGAGGCCAGCTCCACGTAGTTGGTGGTGTTGGCCACGGCACCCATGGCCAGGAGGCCAGTGGCGAGGATCGCGGCGGTCGCGGAGTCGGCGCCGACCACGAGGTGCCGCGAGGACCCCAGGATCGCGAAGAAGATGATCGGCAGGAGGATCGTGTACAGGCCGGTGATGACCGGCGTGCCGGCAATCTTGGTGTAGCCCATGACCTCGGGGATCGCCAGCGCCGCGAGGGTGGCGCCCGCAATGACATCAGCGCTGATCCGCGACGGGTCGATCGGCAGGATGCCCTCGAGGATCGGCAGGGTGCGCATGCCGCGCATACCCCGCTTCGCCTTGGCTGATGCCATCGAGGGCCCTCCTGCACGCCCGGCGGTCTTCTGGTCGGCCACCCCGGCAGGTGTGGCGATGGTCGCACCGCAGGGCAGGTTTCGCATCATCTCACGAGCGTGACCAGGCGGGCAGGTTGCGCGACGGGCATCATGGCGCGATGCCGACCTTCGACGACGCCATCCGTTCCCTCGACGCCCGCTTCGCCCGCCTTCGCGACGAGGCCCGGATCCCCGGCGTGGCCTGGGGCGTCGTGAGTCATGGCTCGCTGGTCCACGCCGGTGGTGCGGGCACCACCCGTCACGGCGAGGACCGCTGCCCGGACGCGCGCTCCGTGTTCCGCATTGCGTCCATGACCAAGTCCTTCACCGCATCCACCGTGCTGCTCCTGCGGGACGAGGGCCGCCTCCGCCTGGACGATCCCGTCGCCGCGTACGTCCCGGAGCTCGTTGGCTGGCGCCTCCCGACCGCGGACAGCGTCCCGGTGACCGTGCGCCAGCTGCTCACGATGTCGGCCGGCCTCGCCACCGACGATCCGTGGGGTGACCGCCAGCAGGGGCTCCCACTGGACCTGTTCGCGGAGTTGCTGCGCGCCGGGCCCTCCTTCGCCTGGCCGCCCGGCACCGTCTTCAACTACTCAAACCTGGGCTACGGGATCCTGGGCCGTGTCATCGCGAACGTCGTCGGGCAGGAGTACCGGGAGGTCGTGCGGGACAGGTTCCTCCTGCCGCTGGGCATGACCGCGACCGCCTACCTCGCGGAGGAGGTCCCGGTGGCTCGCCTGACCCACGGCTACGTCCGGCGCGAGGACCTCTACGTCCGCGAGGGCACGGACCCGTACGGCGCGCTGGCCTCGATGGGCGGCATCTTCACCAGCGTGGAGGACCTGGCGCGCTGGGTGGCTGGCTTCACGGATGCCTTCCCCGCTCGCGACGACCCGGAGGGCCGCCACCCGCTCCGCCGCAGCACCCGCCGCGAGATGCAGCAGGTTCACCGGGCTTTCGGGCCGGAGATCCCCGCCCACGCTCCGGACGCCGAGCCGAGGGTCGAGGCCGGCGGGTACGGGTTCGGGCTGTTCGTCCTGGCGGACCCGGAGCTCGGGACCATCATCAGCCACGCGGGCGGGTACCCGGGCTTCGGGTCGCACATGGCGTGGCATCCGGCGACCGGGCTCGGGGTCATCGGCCTGGGCAACGTGCGTTACGCACCCGTGCGGCCGGTCGTCGCGGAGATGCTGGCGATGCTCGTCCGGGCGGGGGTCGCTCCCCGGCGGAGGGTCGTCCCCATGCCAGAGGTCCGCGCCCTCCGGCCGGTGGTCGACGGCCTGCTCGCCAGCTGGGACGACGACGTGGCCGATGCAGCCTTCGCGATGAACATGGACCTTGACGAGCCGCGGGATCTGCGGCGCGCGGCGGCGGAGAAGCTTGCCGTCGAGCTTGGCCCGTTCCACCCGGACCCGGCGCGACCAGATCAGGTGACCTCACCCGCCGATCTCAGCTGGTGGCTGCGCGGGTCGCGCGGCTGGGTGCGCGCGTCGATCCTGGTCACGCCGGAGCAGGAGCCTCGGCTGCAGCGGCTCGCGCTGCTGGCGGTCGGCGATCCATCGCCGGCCCTGTGGACGGCCGCGGAGCAAGTGATTGCCCTGACTTCGGCGTCCGGCGCATCGTGGCCGGAGGATCTGCCCGTGAGCAATGGGCTGGACACCGTGGCCGTGCTTCGGTCGCTGCGCGCCGGCGATGCCCGGGTCGGGCCGATGCGGCTCGGCCTTCCGACCTCTGGCGACG
>DATCGK010000166.1:0-2592 GCA_036508975.1 Candidatus Limnocylindrales bacterium | reverse complement strand
GCGACACCTGCCGCTGGAGCACCTTCACCTGGTGCCGGAGCACCAGGAGCTCGATGTCCTTCTCATCTGCTCGGCGACCTCCGACTCCGAGGAGGCGGTGGATCAGGAAGTACAGAAGCGAGAACAGCATGGAGCTCCTTCGCCTGCAGGAGATCGCATGCTACCGGTGTGGGAGGACCCGACTCTGGGTAATTGAACCCTTCAGGCTGATTACGCCGACGCCGGACACGGGAGCAACCCCGCATCTGGTGAGCTCATCGAGCGTCGTGGACTCGTCCTGTTGCGACAGGTGCTCCATCGCGGGCTCGATGAGGCCGAGCATCCTACCGCGGAAGGCCCGCTTCCGTTTCGATTTGGTGGCGGTCGGCGGAGCCGACCAGGCTCAGCCGCGATAGCCGTCCGGGTGGGCGAGCCGCCACTCCCAGGCGGACCGGACGATCTCGACGATGTCCCCATGCTGGGCCCGCCAGCCCAGGATCTCCCCGGCGCGGGCGGCGTCGGCGACGAGGGCCGGTGGATCGCCTGCCCGACGCTCCCCGCTCGTGGATGGGATCGGCCGCCCGACCACGGCCTCGGCTGCCGCGAGGACCTCCCTGACGCTGAAGCCGCCGCCGTTGCCCAGGTTGATGGCGACCGCGGCTGCCCCGGTCCCTTCGCCGCCGGCGGGGCCGACTTGCGTCGTCGCGGCAGTCCGGGGATCGTCCGGTGCGGTCGCCTCGAGCGCGAGCAGGTGCGCCCGCGCCAGGTCCTCGACGTGCAGGTAATCCCGGATGCAGGTCCCGTCGGGGGTCGGATAGTCGATCCCGAAGACGGTCAGCGCGGCGCGTCCCTCGGCGGCGGCGAGGACGTTCGGGATCAGGTGGGTCTCCGGCGTGTGCACCTCGCCATTCCGGGCCGATGCCCCGGCCACGTTGAAGTAGCGAAGGCTGATGCTCCGAAGGCCGTATGCCGCCGCGTACCAGCGGAGGGCGCCCTCGAACGTCCGCTTCGTCTCGCCATACGGGTTGATCGGCGCGAGGGCCGCGTCCTCGCGGATCGGGACGCTGGCCGGCGTCCCGTAGACGGCGGCCGTCGAGCTGAACACGAGGCGGCGCACGCCCGCGGACCGGAGCGCCTCGAGGAAGGCCACCCCGCCGACCACGTTCTCGCGGTAGTAGAGGGCCGGATCGGCGATGGATTCGCCAACCAGCGAGCGGGCGGCGCAGTGGAGCACGGCGTCGACGGGCGTGTCCGCGAGCAGGCGTGCGACAACCGCCGGATCGCCGTAGCTGCCCATGACCAGGCGGACCCCCGGCGGGAGGGCGTCGCGGTGGCCCTTCGAGAGGTCGTCGAGGACCACGACGTCATGCCCGGCGGCCACGAGCGCCTCGACCGAGACCGAACCCACGTAGCCGGCGCCGCCGGTCACGAGAACGCGCATGTCAGGATCTCCCCGTGATGCGGCGCAGGAGGCTCGGCCGCTTCGGCACTGGAACAGACGCGAGGGGCGCCGGCACGGACGCAGCCGTCTCCGGGATCGCCTCTCCCCGTTCGAGGATGACCTCCTCCAGGCGATTGTGCAACTGACGATGGCCGGTCACACCGGAGCCCCAGTCTTCTGGCGCAGTCTCTCATAAGGCGTCTGGCCGCCGAGACCGCCATGCGGTCGGTCGAAATTGTAGAAGTTCTCCCACTCCCGCAGGCGGTCCTTGAAGAGGCCGGGCCTGCTCGGGCGGGTCACCTGCGACCGGACGGATGTCCGCTCCCGTCATCGCGTACACGGCCACCGCCGTGACGATCACGATCGGCGTGTGCCCGCTCGGCGGACCCCAGGCGTGCCCTGGGCCCCCAGGGACGCCTGCCATCATGCGACTCGCGGCGCCGCTCGGGGCGCGGACCCTCCTGGACGGCGGACGCGTGCCGGCAGCGCCACCCTCCCCGGCGTTCTGACATGCGGCATACGCGTTCGCTGCCGGTCGTGAGAGGGGCAATGAGCGCACGCCCCCTCGTCCTAGCCGTCGTCGCCTCGCTCGTCGTGGCCTGCGGCACGGCCTCGTCGCCGCGGACCTTCGGCCCGACCCCGAGCTCGACCCCAACAGTCACCCCGGGACCGACGTCGACGCTGAGTGAGACCGCGACCCCCACGATCCTCGCGGGAACCATCGCCCTCCCTGCGCTCACGGCGGCCCAGGCGATCGCGGCAGCGAACTGCCTCCGGGACACGGGCTACTGGGTCCTGCGGGGCAGCGCCACCGGCCCCTGGCTCACCTGGGCCGAGGGAATCGCCGGACCCGAGATGCAGCTCGTGTGGCTGGCGGGCTATCGCGCCGGCTTCACCCCGCTGCTCGAGGTGCTCGCGCCCGACGGGACGGTCATCGCCCGCGAAGGGGCGCCCATCACCACGGCCTGCGAGCTCGGGTCGCGCCTCGTGTACCCCGACGGGCTGATTCCCCCGAACGTCGCCCCGACGCCGGTCGGCGGGCTCCCCGAGGCGACCCTCACGCCCGTCATGCAGTGGCCCACGTCGGCAGTTCAATCCCTTAGGCCCGGCTTTGTGATCTTCGGTCCTGCCTCGGCGGGCAGCCGATGTCGTGGAGGCGGGAGATCGTCTCG
>DATCGK010000165.1:0-2214 GCA_036508975.1 Candidatus Limnocylindrales bacterium | reverse complement strand
GAGCTTTCTCCTCCTCGACGAGCCGACCACGGCGCTCGAGGCCCGCCAGGTGGAGGAGCTCCTCGCCACCATCCGCCGAGTCGCGGACGAGCGCGGGGTTGGGGTCCTTCTCGTCGACCACAAGCTCGACGAGGTCTACTCCGTTGCAGACCGGGTCACCGCGCTCAGGAACGGAAGGATCGTCCTGTCCGGGACCACCGCCTCGGTCGGTCGCGAGGACGTGATCGGGGTCATCGTCGGGAGCGAGGCGGATGTGGATGCCGACATGGAGACCCGCGAGGCGGCGCTCAGCAGGGCCGCGTTCTCCGCGACCCCGCTCGACGAGACCGCCGCGCCCCGCGCGGGCGGACCCGTCACGGGGATCGCGCTCGAGGTGCGCGACCTCACGTCGCCGAACCTGCGCGGCGTCTCCATCACGGCACGCACCGGCCGCGTCCTCGGGATCTACGGGCTGGTCGGCTCCGGGCGGACGAACCTCCTCCGGACGGTGTACGGCGTGGAGGAGCAGACCGGGGGCCAGATCTCCCTCTTCGGCCGGGCGTACCGTCCGACGGGATGCGCCGCGGCCATCGAGGCCGGCATCGCGTACCTTCCGGAGGACCGGAAGAGCGACGGGTTCGTCCCGAATTTTACCCCCGTCGCGAATGCGACCCTGCCCGTCCTCCCGCGATACAGTCGCCTCGGCGTCCTCTCGCTCGGGCGCGTCGCTGCCGACGCCCGGCGTGCGCTCAGCGCGGTCGACGTCCGCGGCGACCTCGACGCACCCATGGAACGGCTCTCCGGCGGCAACCAGCAGAAGGTCCTGTTCGGTCGCGTCATGCTCCAGCATCCCCGCCTGCTCCTCCTCGACGAGCCGACGAAGGGCGTCGACATCGGCGCGAAGCGAGAGATCCAGGACATGATCCGATCGTTCGTCGCGCAATCGGAGATCGCCGCGATCGTTGTGTCGAGCGAGGAGGAAGAGATCCTCGGAATATCCGACGATGTCGCTGTCTTCCTCCGCGGGAGGTGCGACGGCACGATCTACGCGCCCGCCGACCTCCAGCCCGGCGACCTGAGGCGCCTGGCTTGGACCGCCGCCGCATCATGAGTCCGGGCGCTGGGGTCGACGGGGGCCGGCAGGCGGGCCGCGTCCGGCTCTTCGCCTCCCTCACCTCGCTCGGGGCGCTCGCGCTCGGCGCCGACGCTCGTCGGCTGGTGGCCGCCGGGGTCGACGGGCTCCACGTGGACATCGCCGACGGTCACTTCGCCCCGTTCCTCTGCTTCGCGCCGGCCGTCGCGTGGTCGCTTCGGGACGAGCTCGGGGTGCACGTCGAGGCGCATCTGATGGTCACTGATCCGGAGACCTACCTTCGTCCGCTGGCCGAGCGCGGCGTTCGCTGGATCGCCTTCCACGTGGAGAGCACGCGTCATCCGTGGCGAGTCGCGTCGCTGGGGCGAAGCCTCGGTGTGGAGATCGGCGCGGCATTCAACCCGATCACGTCGCTCGACGTGCTTGAGCGGCTCGGCGACGCGGTCGACTATGTGAACCTGCTCGGAGCGGACCACGACTTCGCGGGTGACCGCCTCCTCCCGGCCACCCCGGATCGGGTCCGCTCCGCGCGGGGTTTCGTTGCCCCGGGCGTGCGTGTTCAGGTGGACGGCGCCGTTGACGCCGAGAACGCCGCGACCCTCGTCCGCGCCGGTGCCGATGACCTCGTTGTCGGGCGCGCCGTTTGCGATGCGGCGAACTGGTCCGCGGCGGTGGCCGAGATCCGCGCGGCGATCGCAGGCGCCTAGCGGATCTGCTCGAGGATGCGGGTGAGCGCCTTGCTGGCTCGAGGAGGCTTGGGGCGGCCATCCCCGGTACCGGCGTATCGACAACGTCGGCGGCGACTGGGCAGCGAAGTCGAAGGCAGCGCGGGCCGCGCTGGCGCAGCTGGTGGGGGACTGACGGCCGGGGGCGCGCGGACGCTGACTCGCGACACCTTGTGGAGCGGGTCCGGGCACCGCGCGAGCGGAGCGGATCGTTGGCGCGCGACCCTCTGACTCCCCGTCTGGGACGCGAGAGCCTCGGCACGGCTCCGGCGGATCGCGGGGCCACCTGCGCTCCTCGAGCCGGTGGATCCGGCGTCGGTGCCGGGCTGGGAGCGCGAGACGGTCCCCCGCGATCAGTCGCCGCGGATCCCGAGGTCACGGTGGCAGCTGCCTGACTTGCATCGTTGGTCAGACGGT
>DATCGK010000164.1:0-3346 GCA_036508975.1 Candidatus Limnocylindrales bacterium | reverse complement strand
CCCGATCGGCGAGGAAGGGGACGCGCACCTGGGCGACTTCATCGAGGACCGTGGCGCGCTGGCCCCGGCCGAGGCCGCGGCGAACCAGCTCCTCAAGGAGCAGGTGGCGGCGGTGCTCAACTCGTTGACCGGCCGTGAGCGTCGCGTGCTCCAGCTCCGCTTCGGGCTGGAGGACGGCCGCGCCCGGACGCTCGAGGAGGTCGGCAAGGAGTTCAACGTGACCCGTGAGCGGATCCGCCAGATCGAGGCGAAGGCGCTGCAGAAGCTCCGCCACCCGTCCCGCTCGCGCAAGCTGAAGGACTACCTGGTGGAGTAGGCCGGCAACCGGGCCGTGGCGGCCATGCTGCCGCGGGCAGGCGCACCCGGGCCACAGAGAGGGAGCGCCGTCGACGCCGTCGCGACCGCGATCGCCTGCACGGGGACCGCCATTTGAATGGGCGGTCGCCTCGTTCACGGCAAGAGCCGGCCCCCGTGGCCCAGGTCGGGTAGTCCCGGGGCTGGGCCTTTGTGGCTGTGACCGCCACGAGGTTGCCATGGTGGGGGTTGGGCGCCGCCGAACATGTGAGCAGGGCACCCAGTCCGCTCCCTCGATCCTGCAGGACACAGGAGTGGCTGATGATGGTCTGGCCTGGCACCGCCAGGTCGCCCACCTGGTCAGACCCGCGCCGCATGCTCCAGCCTCTTCCCATCGTGTCGCGGATCGACTATCATGCATGGGCGAGCTCGCACGGCGGGCACAGAATTTCCGGCAGACACGATCGCTCCCACTCACGGACTCCCGCGAGACAGTCGACGCGGGCGCCGGCGAGCACAGAGGAGCGCTTCTCTTGTACAGCGACAAGGTGATGACCTGCGCGGACTGCAGCCAGGACTTCGTCTTTACAGCGAGTGAGCAGGACTTCTACGCCACCCGCGGCTTCACGGAGCCGCGCCGTTGCTCATCTTGTCGCGCAAGCCGCAAGGCAGCCCGCGGCGACACCGGTGGCAATACCGGTTTTGGCGACCGAGGCGGTTCCAGCTACGGTAGCAGTACCGGTTTTGGCGACCGTGGCGGTGGTGGCGGCTACGGCGACAGAGGCGGGTACGGTGGCGGAAGCAGCAGCGGTGGCGGCGGGTATTCCCGCGGTCCCCGCGAGATGTTCACCGCGACGTGCTCCAACTGCGGCAAGGAGGCCCAGGTCCCCTTCCGGCCCACGAGCGGCAAGCCCGTCTATTGCAGCGACTGCTTCGCCCTCCGACGCGCCTGAGCGCCGGCGCTGACGCGCAGCACCAAAGGGCCCCCGGTTCGCCGGGGGCCCTTTCAATTCCCAGCCCGCCGGCGGCCGTTCCGTCCCGCAGACGCTCGTCCCGCAGACGCTCGTCCCGCCCGGGCGGCCGGCACGCCGCAAGCCGGGCCGCTCCGGCTATTCCGCGGGCAGCCCTTGGGACCCGGAGGATCGTGGCTCGCGGCGGGGGCCGTTCAGGCCACCGAGCTTCGCCAGCGCGGTCCGCTCCTCCTCGGAGGTCGGGATCGGCGGGCGGACTTTGACCCCGAGGCAGTTGCGGTCCTCGTCCGCGAGGATCTGGCGGATCTCGTCGCGCACGTGGGCACAGGGGTCCGGTTCGGGCGCGTTCGGCATCATCTCAACGCCTCGACAGGATCATCGTCGGTGGGCGCGCGGACGTCCGCGTCCGATGCCGGCCTAGGCGGCCTCGGTGAGCAGCACGATCGTCTCGGGCCGGACGCCGTCGAGCTTCATCGCCTCGGCGGCCGCCGCCGAACCCAGCGCCTCCTGGAACGCCGCCATGCTGGGCACCTCGGCGATAAGGCCGACCCGGTTGCTCTTGGCACGGTCGACAACGAACGTCCGCACCGACATCCCGAGGGGCCCGAACAGCTCCATCCGGCGGGGTGAGCTGAGCCAGCGCTCGACGTCGTGGACGTCGTGAAGGATCATGACGGTGACCACGGGACGGGACCTCCCCCTGGCGCCGTCATGGGACGCGGCGCGATCGCGCATCCTTGCATGCCCTCTCGCCAGAAGTCCAGCCCGAACCGGGTTGTCCCACGGATTGCGCATGGCGACGCCGAGGGCGCGAGGTACGTCCACATCCCGGCCTCCGCGACCGGCGGACCCGCGTCGGGGCAATCAGCGGGCGACGCGCGGCGCAGTCTCCGCGAGCCGGACCGAGACCACCTTCGTGACGAGCCCCATGGGAATGCGGCCGCCCGCCGCGAAGCGGATCGTCCCTCGTCCCGCGAGGTAGGGCGCCAGGTCCGCCCCGAGCGCCTCCTTCACCGCCTGACTCGCCGGGAAGAGGCTGTCATGGACCTTGTATGCGGCGAACGACACGAGAAACCGGCCGTGATTCGTGAACGCCGGCATCCCGTAGGCGATCGTCTCCGTCGCCTCCGGGGCCGCGGCCCTGATCGTCCGGCGCATCTCTTCCAGGACCGCCCGCCGGTTGTCCGGGAGGGCGGCCAGGTACTCGTCGACACTGCGTGGTGCGGCCATGGCATCCTCTCTATGCGTGCGTTCCTGGGATCATCACACGCCCGACCGGCAGACCTGCCGAACGGCCAGCTCGCCGCGGTTCCGCCCCGCTGACCACCTGCGCGGTGCTCGTCGCGCGGGGCTCCGGGAAGGGCCGCGCGGCGGCGGCCCCCCGCTCGCGGAAGCAGGGTCCGCCCAGGGCAGACCCTGCCGGAGTCGTCAGGCGCTCGGCGGGGCCGGCACGAGGCCCAGCTGCTGCATCAGCGTCATCTGGTCCATGACGCCCCAGTGCTCGTGGACGCGACCATCGTCACCAAATCGCATGATGTCGATGAGCTGCACCTCGACGCTCTTGCCGGTCGCCGGCATGCCCATGAACGCACCCCGGTTGGTCCCCGAGTACCTCACGCGCGTGACGACCTTGTCGCCGCCCGCGATGACGTCTTCCGCGTCCATTCGCAGGTCGGGAAACGCGGCGCGCTGCATCCCGAAGAAGACCCTGACTCCATCCTTCGTCGGCGCCAGGCCGGGCAACGACTCGTGCTCGACGAAGTCGTCTGCCAGGTGCTCGGCAAACCCGTCGATGTCGCCGGCGGTGATCAGCTCGAACATGTGTCGTGCCGTGGTTGCGTGATCCATCGTGCCCCCCATGCTGGTGTGCGCGGTCGCGTTGCGGACGATGTCGAAGCCCGGTGCGGAGCCCGGGCCGTTGGCAGTCGGCCGGAGTCTGATCCGAGCCCGTGAATGATTGACGTGCGCCACGCGAATGGATACGGCCGGTCTCGCGGGCCGGGCCCGGTCTGCTACCCGCGGTCGGCCGGCACCGGCGGGCGTTCGACGGGACGGGCGGCTGCCCGAGCCGAACCGGGACT
>DATCGK010000163.1:0-2792 GCA_036508975.1 Candidatus Limnocylindrales bacterium | reverse complement strand
CGCTCGCTCCGGAGGATGTCGACGCCATCGCGCGGCTCACGGTCCGGACGGTGTACGACCTGCGCATGGCCCGCGAGCAGGCAGAGGCGCCCGACCGGCTTCCCGCGGGCACCCGGCACGTGCCGCTGGACGTGCTCGCCGCCTGGACCGACGGCGGCCCGGGTCGGCTGTTCGCCCTGTTCGAGGACCCGGCGGCCGCTCGCGACGCGTTGGGCGACGGGGGCGCAGCGGCCCTCTTGGTGGAGCAGTACCGCGCCTTCGTGCGGCTGCCGAGCGCGTGCGCCGGGTACGGGGCGCTGTTCCGCGATCTCGCGACCGAGTCACACCGGCCGGCGCTCGTGCACTGCGCCGCCGGGAAGGACCGCACGGGCTGGGTCGTCGCCGCCCTGCAGCTCCTGCTAAGCGTGCCCCAGGACGCGGTCATGGACCACTTCCTGGAGAGCAGCCGGCACCTCGCACCGCTGGTCGAACCGATGCTCGCCGCGCTCGCCGCACGAGGCGGCGACCCGGAGCACTTCCGGCCGATCCTGGACGTCCGCCCGAGCTACCTCGAGGCTGCGCTCGACGAGATCCGGGCCGGGTACGGGTTGATCGAGCGGTACTTCAGCGACGGGCTGGGTGTCGACGACGCGACCCAGGAAACGCTGCGGACGGCCTTCACCGGGTGATCGGGGTCATTCGTAGCGGAGCGCGGCGATGGGGTCGAGCCTGGCCGCCTGGCGAGCGGGCCAGACGCCGAAGATCACGCCGACGGCAATTGAGAACCCGACCGCCAGCAGGACCGTGGCCGGGCTGATGATGAGCCCCCAGCCCGCCAGGGTGCCGATCAGCGCCGAGGCGGCGACCCCGACCGCGATGCCGAGGATGCCGCCGGCAAGGGACAGCACCAGGGCCTCGACCAGGAACTGGGCCATGATGTCGCGGCCCCGCGCCCCGATGGCCTTCCGGATGCCGATCTCCCGCGTCCGCTCCCGGACCGAGACCAGCATGATGTTCATGATCCCGATGCCGCCGACGAGCAGGCTGATCGACGCGATGCCAGCGAGGAGCAGGGACAGGAGCCCCGTGATCGTCCCGAAGGCAGACAGCAGCTGCGCCTGATCGATGATCGTGAAGTCATCCTCGGCACCCGCGGCGAGCCCGTGGCGTGTACGCAGCAGCTCCCTGATCCGGAACTTGGTGAGCGGGATCTGGTCCGCGTGCACGGTCGACACGGAGAGCGACTGCAGGTAGTGCCCCGTCACGAAGTAGTCCCGCAGGGCCGAGAGCGGGATGTAGACCTGGTCGTCGAGGATGCCCTTGGGCTGGAAGATGCCGATCACCCGGAACGGGACACCACCCACGTTGATGTCGGACCCCACGGCGGACGCGCCGAGGTGGAGGGCATCGGCCGTCGCAGAGCCGAGCACCGCGACCCGCAGCCCGGCCGAGTACTCCGCCGCGGACACGAACGACCCGCGCCAGATGTCGTAGGCGCGCACCGGCATGAAGGCCGGGGTGATCCCGGAGATTGTGGTGGTGGTGTTCGAGGAACCGGCCACGACGACGGCCATCGTCGATACCTGCGGGGCGACCTGGGCGACACCCTCGACCTGCGCGATGGCCTCCGCGTCGTCGATCGTCAGCGTGCTGGCCGACCCGCCCGCGCCGCGCAGGAAGCCGGACGTGCTGGCGCCCGGACTGATGCTGAGCAGGTTGGTTCCAAGGCCCTCGATGAGGTTGGTGATCCCGGACGTCGCGCCCTGCGCGACCGAGACGAGCGCGACGATGGACCCGACCCCGATGATCACCCCCAGCATCGTCAGGAGCGCCCGCAGCCGGGCCGCTGCCAGCCGCGAGATGGCGAGGGGGACGAGCTCTGCCCAGTTCACGCGGCGACCCTTCCGTCGCGCACCCTGACGCTGCGCTTGGCGGCGACCGCCACGTCGCTGTCGTGGGTGATCAGGACGATCGTGGTGCCGGCGCCGTTCAGCTCGTGGAGCAGCTCGAGCACGTCCGCGCCGGACGCCGAGTCGAGGTTCCCGGTGGGCTCGTCGGCCAGGATGATCGCCGGCCGGCTCACCAGAGCACGCGCGATCGCCACGCGCTGCTGCTGGCCCCCGGACAGCTCCGACGGCTCGTGCGTCAGCCGGTCCTCGAGCCCGAGCCGGATCAGCGCGTCCCTGGCACGATCGTTCCGCTCGGACCGGCCAACCCCCGCGTACAGCAGCGGCATGGCCACGTTCTCCAGCGCCGTCGTCCTCGGCAGCAGGTTGAACGACTGGAACACGAACCCGATCGTGCGGTTGCGGACATGCGCGAGCTCGTCGTCGGAGAGGCCCGACACGTCCGTGCCGGCGAGCCGGTAGGTGCCTGCCGTCGGGCGGTCCAGGCAACCGAGCAGGTTCATGAGCGTGGACTTCCCGGAACCGGAGGGACCGACGATCGCCAGGAAGTCGCCGGAGGCGACGTCGAGGTCCACCTCGCGGAGGGCCTCGACCTCCAGGCGGCCCGAGCGGTACGTCTTGCCGATGCCGCGCATCTCGATGACCGGCGTTCCGGCGGTCTGGTCCTGGAGCGCGTCCGGGGCGGTCACGGCTGCGAGCTCGTCGGGGTCGCGCCAGCGCCGGGGCCGGTCGGGAACGTCGTGACGAGGTCCTTGGCGGAGGCCGTGCCCGTGACCACCACCGTGCCCTCGCTGATGCCCGACCGGATCTCGGCCAGTGACGGCGTCAACAGGCCGACCTCGACCGGCACGGTCCGCACCTGGCCCGGCCCGTCCAGCACCTGCACGGTGTAGGCACCGGGAACGC
>DATCGK010000162.1:0-2390 GCA_036508975.1 Candidatus Limnocylindrales bacterium | reverse complement strand
GATCGCGCAAGCGGCGCTGGCCGCGGGCGAGACCGTCGACAACGCCACCGGCCCGCCCAATCCGGTCGGTCCCACGGCCTTGGGCGAGCCAGGCGGCCCCCAGACGCGCTCTCTCTACTTCTACGACAACTTGGGTGCCCTGTGGAACCGGGCCCACCTCATGACAACGACACTGGGAGCCTCTGCCCGTGAAGCGCTCATACAACTAATCGCGGCCGACGCTGCCAATGGCGAAGGTCCCTTCGCGATCATTCGCTTCCAAGGCCGTCTCCCGTGGGTCGTGAAGGGCCAATTCCACGCAGACATCAGCGGCGGGGCCCTACTGGAACTCGAACGTGCTGGCGTCCTGTGGTCGGATCGTCGAGACGCCGACAACAGGCTCAAGACGTTCTACCTTTCGTCCGACTCACGGCAACTCCTGCACCCTGCGATTGCCGCCGCGGGAGAACCGACACCGCTCCTTGCTCGGGCGCCCCAGCCGCCAGGCGAGGGCCGTGGTGAGCAACCCAGGACCGGGCCCCGCCGTCCTGGGCGCCCGAAAGGGACCCGCTCCGTCACCCGCGATCAGATCATCGATGTGTTTCGATCTCTTCGGACGAACTACGGAAGGGCCCCGACGCAGGCGGAGCTGGCGGCGAACCTCCACCCGCGCATTGAACCTCGGACACTCCAGGAGCACCTGACGGCCTACGACTTGCCCTGGCCGATCGAATTGGAATAATCCGCGCCTTGTTAGCGCATTTCAGGGCGTATTACTTGCCCTAGCTGTCAGCGACGCTTGGCGCATGAAGCGTTCGTTCAGCCTGGCTATTCCTGAGGAAGTCGCTCAACAGCTCGAACGACTTGCCGAGCGCGAGTTTCGGCGCCCGCGGGATGAGGCCGCGCACCTCCTCGTCCAAGCGGTCCGCCGCGCAGCCCTGGGCCTCTTGCCGCGAGACGAGGGGGACACTGAGCCGTCGGTCGCCGAGCCGGACCCCGTGGGGCCTGCGTCCGACGCGGTGCCAGGCACCGACGCCCTGTACGGTGCCCGATGAACGACGGACTCCTGCCTCAGCACGCCGCCCTGCTGACGGCCTCCGCCATTTCTGACGAGGTTGCCGAAGCCCGCGGCTACCGCAGCGCCGAGCAGAGGGCGCGGCTGGCCGAACTCGCCCGCACGCCGACCTACGCCGACCTCGGCCGGGCGCCGATGATGACCGGCCTCGTCGACCATGCGCTCGCGCTGGCAGTGGCAGGCAGGCCCGTCATCACCGTGCATGGACTTGCGGGCAGCACCCGCCGCCGTCGCACGCCTCGATGCCCATCCGCAGCCACCCTCATTCGGGCGAACCGATGAGCGTCGCCTCGCCGATCGACGCCGTGCTCGAGCGCCTGCCGGACGCTCGCAAGGTCGGCGCGGACGGATGGATTGCGCGTTGCCCGAGCCACCACGACGAGCATCCGAGCCTCTCGGTCTCAACGGGCGAAGGGGGCAAGGTGCTCCTGATCTGCCGGGCTGGCTGCAAGACCCAGGCGGTCGTCGATGCCCTTGGCTTGGCGATGACGAGCCTCTTTCCGAAGGCGGAGCGATTGGCTCCCGACCGCCGGACCATGACGGCGGCCTACGACTATCGCGACGAGCAGGGCGAGCTGCTGTACCAGGTCTGCCGGTTCGAACCCAAGGACTTTCGGCCACGCCGCCCCGTCAGCGATGGCTGGGTCTGGAACCTGACGGGTGTCCGCCGGGTCCTCTACCGTCTTCCCGACCTCCCCGCGTCAGACCCGCGCGAACCTGTCCTGGTGCCCGAAGGTGAGAAGGACGTCGATCGCCTCCGCGGGCTCGGCTTCGTCGCCACGACCAACCCGGGTGGCGCGGGCAAGTGGCGGCCCGAGTACGGCAGCCGCCTGGCGGGGCGTCACGTGGTCATCCTTCCTGACAACGACGACCCGGGGCGCAACCACGCCAAGGCAGTGATGGGCGCGCTCCGCAGCGTGGCGACCGCGGTCTTGATCATCGAGCTCCCCGGACTTCCTCCCAAGGGCGACGTGTCCGATTGGCTCGACGCCGGGGGAACGGCGGACGAGCTGCGCTCGCTTATCGCCGCCAGCTCGCTGCCAGCGCCAGCAGCCCCGGTCGAGGCGTTCGCCGTCCAGCCCCCGGCGATGAACCTCGCTGAGACGCTCGACGCGGTCGTCACCCACCTCACCCGGTTCGTCCACTTTGCCGCACCCGAACACGCCCAGGCGGTTGCGCTCTGGGCGGCCCACAGCCACGTCCCGCTCGAACGCCTCGAGCAGTCACCGATCCTCGCACTGACGTCGGCCGTCAAGCAGAGCGGCAAGACGAAGCTCCTCGACGTGCTCGAGTTCCTCGTCCGCGACCCTTGGCGGATCACCCGGCCGTCAGAGTC
>DATCGK010000161.1:0-2242 GCA_036508975.1 Candidatus Limnocylindrales bacterium | reverse complement strand
CGTCAGCCTGCGCAGAAATCTGCTGCGGGGCGTTCAGTGCCTCACGGGACCCGATCGGCCGCCGTCCGACCCGCGTTCGCCCTGTCCTGGGATTGGTCATGACCCCAATCGAGGTCGATCGTCTCCCTGTGGACGTCATCGAGCCGTCAGATGAAGACGTTCGGGGGATCCGGGGTAAAGGGAGCTGTCAAGAAATGGAGGTTATTCAGCGGCTTCCGTGCCCTTCGGCCGTCCTGGGCGGCCCCTGCGGCGCCCGTAGACATGGGTAGCCCGCCCCGGCTAGGAGGAACCGGAGCGGGCCGATTGGCGGCGGGCGGAGGTGTCCCATCCTCCGAAGAGAGCGGAGCGCCCGGTGCGGAGCCGGAGGCCGAGGAGTCAGTAGGTGCACTGGTAGCAGGATTGTGCCGTCCCTGCCACCACGAACGGCGACTGGCCGGCCTTGCTGACGGCACGCAGGATGATCGCGTAGTACTCGACCGGGCCGTAGACGCCGAGAGCGCCGCCGATGTTGTAATCCGTGAATGTCCACGCGGTCGTGCCTGCTGCAGCGGGAACCTTGCGGAGGACGACCAGGGCCGAAGCCGGGATCTTCGAGCCTTCGGTCACGCAATCGACACGGGACGAGCCGGCTGGAGCGAGACACTCGGTCACGGCGTAGACCCAGATGCTGACCCCGTTGGGCGACGCTTCGTTCCACGCCACGGTCACGGTCACGTCCTTGAGGCCTGTGAACCGGTCGTCGTGGTAGGTCGCTCCCGTCGGTGCGGCCGGTGGACCGAACGGCGTCGATTGCTCTGGCGACGACGTCGGCGGCGGGCTCTGCGTCGGCGTCAGGCTGGTGGGTTGGGGGCACGTCCGGGTCGAGTTGACCCGGAGCGCGTCGCCCGTGCCTTGCACCTGCCAGGACGCGACCACCTGCCCGTCGCGGACGAGGCGGATCCAGCCTGACGGGGCCCCCGGGTACCCCGCCGGCTCCAGGATGTCGTACTGCCGGAGCGGGACGAGCGTGCGCAGGTACGCGATCGCGGCAGCCGGTGACGCCGGGGGCCCGTCGCCCGAGCCCGCCGTCCCCGAGCCGTCGGCGCAGGTGGTGTCGGAAGACTTCCACAGCCCGTCGGGATCCCCGATGACGAACGACACCGCCGGCCCGTCCCCTTCGGCGGGATCGAGGCACGCGACGTGGTACGGCCCAGGAGCTAGGACCAGGGCCGCAGCCCCGCGCGTCGTCGCCACGACGCCCTCGTCCCCGGCCAACACGTCGACGGTCGCCGGGGCTCCGTCGGTCGCGGACGCGTCGACGTGGACGCCGTCGGGCATCGTTCGGACCGCGGTCGCGTCGAGCCTCGCCGCCGTCCCGTCGCACGTGATCGTCAGCACGGCCGCCCCGACGATGGGCGTCGGGGTTGGCGTCGGCGTCAGGGCTGGCGTGGCAACCGCTACCGAGGTTGTGGCGGCCGCCGTCGCCGAAGGCGAGCGAGTCGCCGCAGCGGCGCAGCCGGTCAGCAGGAACGTGACAATCAGGCCGACGAGGAGACGCTTGGCCGTAAGGTTCGCGCCCATCGCACCGCCTCTAGCATGACTTGTCGGCGGGTCGGTTCGCCGGTGCTCGGCGCGTGCCACGCGGCCAAGGTAAGGGCCGCGTTTCAGAGCCTCCCGAAGTACACCTGTGGGACGCGCGGGCCGTCGCGATGTGACACACCCCCGCCGACGGGCCAATCGTCAGCGACAGGGGTGTGGCCCCCGGTCGCCCGGTGCGCGTCCCATCCCGCGAGCGGAGCGGAGCGCCCGGTGCAGAGCCGGGGGCCGGGTCTGAGCCTCTAAGAGCGTAGGTACGAGGTCGTGCCCGAGGCCCAGATGGTCTGGGCCCGGGCGACAACCGTCTATCGCGGCGGCCTACCCAGACCTGCCAGCATTGCCCGTGCCAGCGCCACCATCTGGTCGGCCGGAATCCCGCTCTGCCGAGTGCGGCTCATATGGAAGCCGTAGCCCCCCTGCACAACCCAAACGTCGTTGTGTCCAGTTGTCCCCGTGACGAAGGCTCACGCGAGGTAGGCGAGCGCGCTCGCGACATTCACTTCGATGCCGTCGAGCGCGTCCAGCATCAGGTGCGGTTCGGGCCAGTCCGTCCATTCGGCTCGGCGGCGCTCCACGTCCTCCCCGGTCGGTTCGGCGAGAGCGAGGCCACGCTCGCGGGAGGTAAGCCGAGCGGCGTGGACGGCGGGGTCGGACACGAGGCACTCGA
>DATCGK010000160.1:0-5486 GCA_036508975.1 Candidatus Limnocylindrales bacterium | reverse complement strand
AGTCGACGCTGAAGTGATCGACGACGAAGCGGCCCAGCGCATCGACCTCGGACCGGGTGCGGCCGATGAGCCGCCCGCCGCAGAGGTCGGTGAACTGGTTGACCGGGTCGGGCCGCGTCGCCTGCTTGCGGACGGCCTTCTCGGCGAAGCTCGCGATGGACTTGGGACGCGTCTGGACGATGGCCAGGGGGGCCAGGGTGTCCGCGGCGCGGCGAAGGACGACGCCCAGCGCCTCGGCGTAGCGCTGGTAGCTGGGGTAGGCCGCCGCGTACTTGCCAACCTGATCCGTCACCCAGGCACGGAGGTCGGTCGTGGTCGTGTCGCTCATCGTCGTCCCCTGCTGGTGCGGGTTCGGGTCGGGGTCAGCCCGCCGTCTTGTCGCCGACAAGGGCCGCGAATGCCTCGAGCTGCTCCCGGATCGCCCGGGAGTAGGACCGGCCGGCGAGGTTGCGCGGCTGGACCCAGGCGTGCTCGACGTGCTCGCTGCTCAGCTGCACCTCCCCGTCGAACGAGGCGCACACGAAGGTGACGCAGGTGACCCAGAAGGGCTCCTTCTCGAAATGCGTGACGTAGAACGGGCGCGCGCCCTGCACCGTCAGCCCGGTCTCCTCGCGCGCCTCGCGCGCCAGCGCGTCGACGAGCCGCTCGCCGCGGTCCATCTTCCCGCCCGGGAGGTCCCAGCAGCTGGGGTCGGTCTTCGAGGTGGGCGATCGCCGGATAAGGAGCACGGCGCCGTCGGCGCGCCGGATGATCCCCTTCGCAGCGACCCCCAGCGCTGGGTACGCCAGCGCCTGCGTCACATCCATGCGAGCCGCTCCCTTCCAGACCGGGTTCGCGGGCCGACTCGCCCGCGTCCGGCCCGATGCGTTCCGACTCCCGACATCACACCGCGCCCGACCGCGAGTCCGGAAGAGGCGAACGGCTCTTTCTGTCTAGGTGCCGTTCGACACTAGCGCTCCGACCCATCACCGCGGGACCCTCTCGTTACCGGGACGCCGAAGAGGAGGATCGTGATGGCCGCCGAGCTCACTGCGCAACACTTCAGGCAGGTTCACCGCGAGCCCGGGCTGGGCGCGGCATACGCCAAGTCCGTGAACCAGACCACGCCCGCGCCCGACGCAGGGTGGCGCGCGCTCGTTGCGAACCCGGACCGCCCGTCGATCGCATCGAGCGCAAGCGTCCCGGTTAACGCGATCACAGGGTGGGTCGCGCCGGACGAGATCGCCGTGGCCATCGCCCCGGGAAAGTGGTTCGCGAACCGGGCCATGGATCCGCCCGACGCGAAGTGGATCGCGCTCCTCGAGAACTCGGCGCGCCCGTCGATCGACGCGGGCCGTGCCGCGCCCGTCAACGCCATCGAGGCGCTGCTGGAGCGGGCAGCGGCGGCCCCGTCGCGGGCCGGAGAGCTCTGACGATCGCCCGCCGGCGAGCGGGCGGAATGTGGCCACCGTCGACGAGAGGAAAGAACGGCCGTGACGATCTCTGTTGACCAGCTCAAGTCACTCGCGAAGGCGGAGGGGCTCGGGTTCTTCGTGGACCCCAACCGGCCGGCCATCCTCCTGAACTTCTCCGGCCACGACGGCTCCTACCAGGTGGTCATGCTCGTGGAGCTGGACGGCCGGTTCATCCAGTTCCGGACGATCGGCTATGCCAAATGCCCGTCCGACCACCCGAACCTCGCGGCGGTGCTGCGCGTCCTCGGCGAGATGGACTATCGGCTCCGGCTCACGAAGTTCGGCTGGGACCCGGCCGACGGCGAGGTGGTCGGCTACGTCGACCTGTGGCTGGAGGACGCGACGCTCACCCAGAAGCAGTTCGGGGCGATGCTGCGTGCCCTCCTGCCGGCCATCGACATGGGGCGCGCCCGGATCACCAAGACGATGGAGACCGGCGTCGACCCGGATGGAACCACCGGCCGCGGCGGCGGCGCGGGAACGCCGGTCGTGTCAGCGCCCCCCAACCCCATCGTCGTGTAGGCGGCTGCCATGGCCCGCAGGCTGGCCTACCTGTCGCCCGAGGCGCAGGAGGCGCTCGACCTGGCCAAGCGCGCGGTTCCCGCAGGGACGCCCCTGACGCCCGAGCTTCTCATGGCGGCCGCGTACCACCTCGGCAAGCTGGACGATAAGGCGCCCAGACTCGCCGGGTACCTGCCGGCCCCGGAGCCGCTGAGCGATGAGGTCCCCGACGAGGTCGCCGTCGCCGAGGGGTTGCGGCCCGTGTTCGGGGAGCTCTCCCGGGGCAGTGAAGTCTCGGTCAACCAGCTGCTGACGGCCGTGGTCGACAGCCAAGCGGGCCGGGAGTTCCTCCTGGCCAAGGGCCTGCCCGAGGCGGAGCTCGAGCAGGTCGTGGCGGCGCTCGCCGCCGTGGACGCGGCGCAGTGGCGGACGTCACCCCAGCGTCGCGAGGCGATCGAGGCGCTCTCCTCCTTCGGGCGGATGCTGACCGAGGGCGAGCCGCCGAAGAAGGGCGTCATGCGCATGGACCGCTACGTGCGGGCGCTCCAGAAGAATCTCCTCAAGATGCGCCGGGCCAGCGTCATCGTCATCGGGCAGCCGGGCACGGGCAAGACCGCCCTCGTCCACGAGTTCGCCCGGATGATCATCGAGGAGGACCCGGCGATCGTGCCGAGCCTCCGCGACCGCGACGTGTTCGAGCTGTCGCCGTCGTTCCTGCGCGCGGGCGCCTCCATGGTCGGCCAGTACGACGAGCGGGTCTCCACGCTCCTCAAGGCGCTGGAGGCGAACCCGAAGGTCATCCTGTTCGTCGACGAGGTCCACTCGCTCCTCTCGAGCAGCATGCACGAGCGGGGCCCGTTCAGCGAGGCTAACGAATCGTTCAAGACGGCCGTGGGGCGCGGTGCCGTCAGCCTGATCGGCGCGACGACGCTGGCCGAGTATCGCCACTACATCGCCCCCGACGGCGCCCTCGCCCGTCGCTTCGGGCTCATCAAGATCGACCCGCCCACGGTGGACGAGACGGTGGCCATCCTGCAGGGTCGCGTCTCGCAGTACCGGCGGCACTATGCGCCGCTGCGCATCCCGGACGCGATCCTCGGGGAGACGGTCCAGATCACGGAGGACCTCCTCCCGGAGCGGTTCCAGCCGGACAAGTCCCTCGATCTCCTCGATGAGGCCTGCGCGCTGGCCACCATGACGACGCCGCCGCTTGAGGAGGTCACCGAGGAGGCGCTCCTCCAGTCCGTCGAGGACGCTCTCGGCCACAGCGTCGTCAAGCCCGGCACGCTCAAGGAGGCGGAGGTCCTCCAGCAGCTCAAGGCCGAGATCGTCGGCCAGGACGTGGCGCTGGCCACGATCGCCCGCGGCTTCGTGGCAGGGATGTCCGAGGACTGGTTGAAGCACGACGGGCCGCGGCGCGTTCTCTTCTTCTGTGGTCCTACAGGCGTCGGCAAGACGGAGACCGCGCGCATCCTTGCGAAGATCCTGGGCGGCGGCCCGCGCGAGGCGATGCTCCGCATCGACTGCAACACGCTCCAGGGATCGGGCTACGAGGACGCCGGGCCCATCCTAAACCGCCTCCTTGGCGTGCCGCCGGGCTACATCGGCTATGCGCGCGGCGAGGGGGGCATCCTCTCGAAGATCCGCGACACGCCCGAGTGCATCGTGCTCTTCGACGAGATCGAGAAGGCGAGCCCCGCGATCTCCAAGGTCCTCCTCCAGGTCCTCGACGACGGGCGCGTCGACGACACCGACGGCAATCTCCTCGACTTCCGCCGTGCGTTTATCGTGTTCACGACCAACGCCGGCGCGACGTACGAGACGAAGGGCAAGATCGGCCTTCCGGACCTCTCCAGGCCCGCCGAGGACCGGGCCGGCGGACCCGTCCCACGGGTCTCCGTGGAGGCGGTCAAGGCCGACCTGCTCGCGCGCGGGTACGGCGAGGAGTTCTTCGGCCGCCAGATCGACTTCATCGTCTTCGAGGCCATGGAGCGCGACGACGTCGAGGTGGTCCTGAAGCGGCAGCTCGGGGACCTGAAGAACGAGGCCGAGCTGCGCGGTTACGACCTGTCGTGGGAGCCGGAGGTGGTCGGTCACCTCCTGGAAACGTGGTCGCCTCGGTTCGGCGCCCGATGGGTCTACAACATCCTGCGCAACCGCATCGTCGAGCAGCTCGCCCTGGCCGATGCGCAGGGTGAGCTCAAGGGAGTCACGAAGATCCACGTCGTCAAGCGCCCGGCGGTGGTACGGAAGGACGGCGAGCCCGAGATCGCGGGCCTTGCGAGCCGCCTGGTCGAGGGCGACACGATGACGGTCCTCGTTTCCTGAGCGCGTCGCCCCGGTTGACGCCGGGTCGCACTACAACCGCGCCCGGCTGCACTCCGCTCGCGGCTATGTCTCACCCGACCAGTTCGAAAGGAGGTACCGTCTCAGCAAGACGAGGGAGAAGACGACCGCTGCCTGACGGTTGACCCTCCACGAAACCGGGGTAAGTCCAAACATCGGCGACCGCGGCCTCCTGCTCGGGGCGAGGCTCGCTCGTGCCCTCGGCCACAGCCGCCCGGATGGCTCAGGCGACGTCGAGCACGGATGCCACCGAGCGGCCCTGCCACACTCGCGTGCTCACCTGCCCGACGCACCACCACGTCGCGCCCGAGTGGTGGGGCATCGTCCCCCCGCAGGACCAGCCTCGATCCCGCGGTACGATCGGCCGATGCTGTCCCTCCTCTACCTCGTCGTCCGCGCCCTCGTCCGTCTCCTCGTCAGCGCTGGACGGGCTGGTCGAGTCGACGGATCCAAGGACCTCGAGATCCTCGTTCTCCGCCATCAGCTCCGGGTGCTGCAGCGGACGTCGGGCCCACGCAAGCTCCGGGCCATCGACGCAGGTCCTCCTCGCGGCGGCGAGTCGGGCCATCCCGCGTGACCGCTGGGTCTCCTTTCTCGTCACCCCGGCGACCCTCCTCCGTTGGCATCGCGAGCTCGTGAGGAGGAAGTGGACCGACCGCAGGACCGGTCGCCCCGGGCGGTCACCGATCGATGCCGCGATCCGTGCGCTCATCCTCCGTCTGGCCCGGGAGAACCCCCGATGGGGGTGCGTGCGGATCGAGGGCGAGCTTCGCACGCTCGGGAACCGCGTGGCAGCGACGACGATCCGGACCCTGCTCCGGACGGCGCGGCTCGGTCCTGCCCCGCGGCGCAGCGGCCCAACCTGGACCAAAGTCCCTGCGGACTCAAGCGCACGGGATCATCGCTTGCGACTTCTTCAGCGTCGAGACCGCCTGGCTGCGGACGCTGTCTGTCCTTGTGCTCATCGAGCTCTGAGAGCCGGCGGATCCACCTGAGCGCGTCCACCGCGCGCCCTGACTCGGCCACAGGTCACCTGAGCAGGCGGGGAACCTCGCGCCCGACCTCGACGCTCGGGCGAGCCCCGTCCGGTTCCTCATCCGCGACCGGGACACGAAGTTCAGCCGGTCGTTCGACGAGGTCGTTCGCTCGGAAGGGGCCCGGGTGATCGTGACGCCCTTCCAGGCA